>NZ_LQYX01000048.1:34353-46864 GCF_001587475.1 Geobacillus sp. B4113_201601 | reverse complement strand
CAACCATTTCCCCCTCAACTTTCTTGATCATGTTGAGGGACGCATCTTTCACTTCGTTCATCCACACCCGAGGCGCTGGGCACACCCCCGCATACGCCGGCTGCCATGAAACGGAGGCGACGCTTTTGACTAATTCGTCCCATTGCTTCTTGAACAGGCGCGCGGTTTCCGCCAACGGCGCTTTGATGACTTGATGGTAGATCGTCTGGAAGATCGTCTTCATGGTATCATCGCACACGACATGTTTCACTTTCGCAAGAGTGGAGGCGGCATCGATCGCCTTGGCCCCCTTGATCGCCGCTTTTCCGGCGACGCCGGCTCCTTTAGCCGGAGGTACAATCGATAACAGCAACATCCCGCCCGCCAGCAGCCGATCCCCGATCGACAGGCGCTCCCCAGTGACCGGATCGTACTCGCCGAATAGTCGTTGCACGTCGTACCATCCGAGAAACTCCAACCCCAATTCCTTCATATTGTCGGCGAGCGTTTGGTCCGCTTGGCGCATCGCGGCGGCGGTGCGATACAGAAGTTCTTCGGCTTCGTTCAGTTTGTCTTCATAACGCTTCAGCCAATGAACGAGTTCATCCCTCAGCTCTTCGATCGCGGGTGTGCTGACGCCCGGGAGATTCATCACAAGGGAGGAGAGCTCCCACGATAACGTCGTCCGTGCCCGTTGGCACGCATCTTCCGCTTCGGGAATATGTCCGGCGACCGTTTCCAACTCATCCGGTTTCAACCGAATCATGTGATTACAACTCCTCTATCATTCGACGAAGACGGGCGATTTCCCTGCTGATTTCATCGATCAATTCATCCGCCGTCGCCTCAATCCGCGCCTCGATTTGCTTTAAATCGGCATAGACCCACTCATACGCTTCCCGCGCCTCCCCTTGCCAGTACGGAATAGATTCATCGTTGGCGCGATAAAAGCCGCGAATGCCACCTTGAAATTCTTCCATCGCTTCATGCACTTGCCCTTGGTAAGATTGCAAAATGGCCATCGCTGCTTCGTAAGCCCTCCGCTTCATTTCCTTTTCAATCGACTCTACCATCGATGACACTTGGATTCCCCCCCCGTTAAAATGGCGAAATAATAGCTCATACTAGCCGTTCCTGCTGTTTCAAATAAAAACTTTACATCGTCCCTCCATTGAACCCTTTCTTTAAATATACTTAAGGGTTAGCGGACAAATTGTTTCATCCGTGGAACGATAATCACAAAAATCGCCGTAATCAGCCCGAAAACGAGAACTCCAAACAGCCAGAGCAAACTCGATGAATCCGCCGCTTCCTCCTCATTCAATGCGGGTCGAGACGAGGAGGTCAGCTCCTTCGCTGACGAAAACAGCTTTAGCTTTTCTGCTTTCGTCGCGATCGTATTCGTTTCCCATTCCGGCGATAAAAACAACTGCGCTTTTGTCCGCTCAAAAGCGGAAGGCGCCGGTCGCTGAAATGTCAACGGCAACTGTTCTTTCGGCAGCTCTTTTTTCTCGTTTAAAAGCGACTGCTCGCGAATATAGTCCGTACGCAATTCAATTTGTTGCTTCTCATATCGGTTCGGTTCCACCGCCGGCCATTCCTCCGCTTCCACGCCCTTTCCCTCTGTCACTAAAAACAATAGGATAAGAAGGAAAGGGAGCCATCCCCCCCTACCCTTCATGTGTCTCCGCCTCCTTTGGTTGGATGAGGCGATGTTTCAAAAACGGAATGGCCGCCATCAATAATGAAACGACTCCGATCGGTATCACGGCTGAATAAAAACTTTGTTGGTCGCCGTATTGAATCGATATATACGTTTTCGCAATCGGATGCTCGAAATGAAAGTTGGGCAGCACTAAATCGAGCAATGGGGTAATGAAGAAAAGCACAAGCCCAACTCCAAGGATCCAACCGGTAAACGGTCCGATCCAAAATGCCAATCGAACGATTGCAGAACAGAAGAATAACAAAACGATCGTCAGCACACTCCACTTGATGGCTCGAACCTCTTGCATTGGATAAATTTTCAGGCTATAGATATTGATGATTAACCCCACTACTACATTCATCATGAGCAATAGAGCAAGCTGCAACATAAAAGGACTATTAGAATAATAATGAAGGAAGAAGCCGATGAGCATGCCACATAGCAAGACGATGATCAATACTACGACCGGCGGTGTGTACGTCGCTTGTTCCTCCGGCAAATCGCCGCTTATTTGCACAGGGTTTGTTAAATAATCATAAACATAGCCGTTCGCCTGCTGGTCAACCATCGTGTTGTTTAAAAGGCGATAGACGTCGTTTCGAATTTGCTTTGTCGTATTCACATTGGCCGTCCATTTGCCGTTTAATTCGTCCGCTTTCGCCTGAACCGACCCTACTTTTTGATGCAGTTCATTCGTATAATCGGCAATGCGGTCTTGACCTTCCGCAATTGAGGCAATAAGGTTAGAAATTTGGCGCACATCTTGCATCGTGTTTTGCTGCATCGTGATGACAAATTCTCCGTCGCTTCCTCGCCAAACCAATTCAGCTTGTTCTCCCTCGTTTACCGCCTCTTGTAGTTGCGTTGTCACTTCGCTCATCACATCACTGAGTTCCTGCAGCTGACCTATGATCATCTCTTGCATGTTTTGTACGTTCTCATCGTATGCTTGTATATATCCAAGCGTTGTCTCTATAAAGGATTCCGTCCTCTCTTCAGCTGCTTCCGCCTCTTTTAATGAAGACGCTAAGTGTTGTTGCAGCTCGTAAAAATAAGGCGCTTCGCTCTGCACATCTGATAGCATTTGGAAAATGGCATCTCTTTGATTCCAATTCATCAAGAGCTGATCGACCAATTCTTCGTCAAAGTGGGTAGTTTGTTGCACGGCTTCATCAAACATCGACAACCATGCAAAGTAGTCTAGAAGATCCGCTACATTTCGAGTTTGAATCAACGCTGCAAAATGCGAAGCCAATACTTGTTTACGGCTTTCCGGCAACGCCGGCGACGCAAGAACCGTCTGTTCCTTCTCCTTGATTTGCTGCACTATATCGTCTATGGAGTTGACTTCGCCTTCGGTTGATGGCTCGTTCAGCTGCTTGGCGAGTTGCTCGTATTTTTGCTGCCATTGCTGCTGCAAAGCGAGTTGTTGTTGCCACGTTTGTTCCGCTTTTTGTATTTCCGCTTCAAGGTGGCTGATCGAACCTTCTATATTATTCCATATTTCTTGCGGACTCTGCGGTTTTGCCGCTTGCCATTGTGTTTTCAAGGTTGCAAATTGTTGCTGCAACGCTTCCAATAGCTTCGCATCGACTGGTGGCGGCGCTTCAATTGGTGCCGGGTGCTTTGCGCCTGCTTGTTCCGAAGAAGGCGATTGTAGCTTTTGCCGAAGCGCAATGAGCTGTTGCTGCAATTGATCAAGCGTCCGATTGTTGACCTCTTTTTGATACTGACGAACGAAGTCTTTTTGCCATGCCAGCAACTGCTGGAATTGTTCATAAGCTGTTGATTGTTTCAGTTGTTCATTGAAGTTCAGTAGTGATGTGTGGCTTTTGGCTACCGTGTCTCGCAAAGTTGTGATTGATTCGAGCAAATTTTGCCCTTGATATTGAAAATCCGGCTTCACTTTCCATGGCTGCCCGAGCATTGTAGCTATTCGTTCGTTAAACGTTTTTTTGTATTCATCAATTCCCTCTTGCAGAAGCACACTTTGCCGCTGCTGATATTCCTTATATTGACGAACACTGTCAATAAAAGCGGCGACTTCCGCTTCCGCCTCCTCCAACCCTTGCAAAGTGCCAGCTGAAGAATCTTTGGCGTTGTTCGATACCTCGAGCAGTTGCTGTAACATCCCTTTTTGTCTTTTGATCTCTTCAGCAAGTTTGGCTGAGCCAGGGGTATAAAAAGCGTACATTGTCTTCTGGAACGCGATTTCCTTTTCTAAGATGTCGTTGAATTTCTTCCGAATCGCCCCTATCTCTTGCGCTACGTAGCTCCAATAAAGGGTCGACATTTTCTGGTTCATCATGGTTTTGGCTGCTTCGAGTTCTCTTTGCACCCGCTCTCTGTTTTTCGCATCCAAATTCGGCTGAATTTTATACTGCACGGTTGCTTTTAACGGCTGCTTGTCAGTAAACGATAAAATGTTTTGAGAAAAATCAGAAGGCACATACACGACTGCGTCGTATTCGTTGTTTTTCAGCCCATTCTCCGCTTGGCTGCGGCTCACCACCGACCAGCGATAGCTCGAACGGTCGGCAAGGGCGGGAACGATCTCCTTGCCGAAAGAATACGTTTTTCGATCGTATTCCGCCCCGATATCTTCGTTCACGACCGCAATGTGATTGGTCGCCTTTTCTGTTGTTTTCAATGGGTTTTGGCCAATGAAAATAAAGAACAGCACGGGAAGGCTGATTATGAAGATGATCAATCCGATCAATTTCGCGGTTTTCCACTTTCCATTCATGTCCGTTCTCACCTGATCCCCTTATTCGACTTTTGGGATTTGGATCTTTTGGTCTTTTCCGCCGACGACAAAATAGCCAAATCCCGGTTCAATTTCTTGTTCGTTTCTTGTAAAAGGCAATGCAAACAAGCTTTGCTCAGATTTTTTTGTTACGAGAATAGCTTGGCGAATTTGCTTCAGCTCCCCTGTCAAGGCATCAAAACCCTTTACAAACTCACCGGCGTTTCCGGCAACAAAAACATGAAATCCAAGATGACTGTACTGTTTCATCATGTTGGCAATCCGGCTTTGCATGATGCTGTCGGTCTCTTGTTGAAGGCGCAAGAGACTGTCGGCGATCAAGGCAATCGGCGGCCATGCGTGTGCTGCCGTACGGCCTTCGTTTACCGCTTTAATATACGCACTCTCCCGTTTTTGCAGCACAGCATTCGCTTCGTTCAGCCACTGCGTTAGTTTCTCTTTTGCTTCCATATAGGTGACGCCGTCCCGGTTCGCGTAGGCAGCGAGTCCCCGATCAATTCCATCCAACAAGCCGATGCTTTCCGGCTCTTGGACAAGCAAAGCCTCTAAAATGACCTTTACAACGTTTGTTTTTCCTTTTCTTGATTGTCCGACAATCAAGCAGTGCGGATCAGTCCGGATGTTGATCGCCACTGGTCGGACCGTCTGCTCATCAAGTCCGATATGAATGAGTCCTGATGCCTGGTTTTTAACATACGTGTTTGTAAAGACGGCGAAAGGCAACCGCGGCGGAAGCATTGGAATCGGTTCTGGCTTCGGTATGTGTTGATATGCTTCTTTTAATCTTTCAATTTCTCGTTTGACATTTTCGAGCACTTCAATGTCGTCTTCGCCGTCAGCCGGAAGATACATTTGCGTTAAGGCTGCATGCTCTTTTTTCACGAGCGCCCTGCCCGGAATCGGCTCGACCTCATACGGCGTTCGCCCAATCAACGAAAATTTTTCAGAGCTGTCAATAAAGTAATGAACAATTTTCGTTTTTAAATTGTTCGTGAGCGGGGGACGAATTCCGTTCACTCTCGTCGCCGTCAATATTACGAAAATTCCGAGCGATTGTCCGTCTCGCGCATATTGAATCAACTGCGTTTCAAAGTCAGGCATTTCCTCTTTTACAACATCAAAATTGTCAAGCGCCACTATAATAACGGGGAGCTTTTCTTCCGACAGCGCATTATATAATTTAATCGAACTTACTTCTTTTTCCATAAATCGCTGTTTACGCCGCTCCATTTCCTCTTTCATAAATTTGATAAACTTTTCCATTTTCTTTTCATCGTCCAACCGGAAGTAGTCGGCTGTATGCGGCAACTGACGCAGCGGCAATAACGCGCTGTTTCCGAAATCAAAAATGTAATAATGAAGCTGCGCTGGGCTGTATGCGGCCGCAAAGCTTAGAAGCAGCGTCATCGCCGTCGTCGATTTCCCGTATCCTGCCGAACCGAAAATGCCGATATTTCCGTCTTCGATCCATTGATACAAATAATCGGATTGACTTTGCAGTTCGGGCTCGTCTTTTAAGCCGATCGGAAAAGCGGCGGCCTCCGCTGTCACTGACGCCGGGCGCGCCAAGCGAGGCGCAAGCGGCGGAAGCCACGGGCTTGGCAATTTTTCAATGTTGAATTGTTTTTGCGTTTCAATGATTTGCTCGACTACCATTTCAATTTCTGTTTTTGGCTTTTGACGGCTTCGTTTCCGATCGGCCGCCACATTCGACACCGGCACAAGACCTAAATCGGTCACGATATGAATTTCGTCCTCGGCCTCGACTCCCTCTTCCGCATACGGCGCGCCGCTCCATGCGGATTGAAACAGCTCGTATACTTCGTTATTTCCGACTTGCAAATAAGCTCTTCCTGGCACTGTGATCGCTGCGGCATCACCATTTTTCAAAATTTCTTTGCTGTCGTTTGCATCTTGCATTTTTAAGCTGATGCGGAAGCGGGCGTTGCTCCAAATTTGCTCATCGATAACGCCTCGCGGCTTTTGCGTTGCTAAAATAAGATGAACACCCAAGCTGCGGCCGATGCGGGCGGCGCTCACTAATTCGCGAATAAAGTCCGGCTCTTCGCTTTTCAATTCCGCAAACTCATCGGCGATTAAAAATAAGTGCGGCAAAGGCTGTTCCGCCTTTCCTTGTTTGTACAGTTCCATGTAGTCGTTAATATGGTTGACTTCATAGCGGTCAAAAAGGCGCTGCCGTTTTTTCAGTTCGCTGTTAATGGACGCGAGCGCCCGGGCGCTGAAGTTTTTGCTCCCATGAATGTTCGTAATCGTGCCGAGCAAATGCGGAATGTTCTTAAACGGCTGCGCCATGCCGCCTCCTTTGTAGTCGATGATTAAAAAGGCGACTTCATGCGGGTGGAAATGCACGGCTAATGATAAAATGTACGTTTGCAGCAGTTCACTTTTTCCCGATCCCGTCGTTCCGGCGACCAACCCGTGCGGCCCGTGCGCTTTTTCGTGCAAATTTAACTCAACGACATCTTTCCGCCCCTTTAATCCGATCGGCACGGCAAGCGAGCGGGACGTTTGGCGCGATAACCAGTTTTGTGCGATCTTCAGTTCGTTCACACGGCGCGCTTGCATCATTTCTAAAAATGTCACCTTTTCTGGAATCGAGTTATTCATGCCTTTTTGATGATCCAATGAGCGAAGCATTCGCGCAAATGATTCATTTCCTTCCGCTGAATGCTCATCCAGCTGAAACGGAATATGCGCCGCCTTCCGATGCTGAATGACAATCTCTCCTTCCCGCTCGTTAATGTATTGCACGAGCGTATGAACGTTTTCCGTTAAGCTCTCTTTCGTCTCTGAAGCAAAAATAACAGAAATGCCAATGTCCTCGTTTTTTTCTTCCAAATACTCTAAAATCACGTGTTCCGCGATTAACGAACGGTCAGCCACGATAAATACAAAATGAGGGGAGAACCGTTTTTTGTCTTTTTCTTCATCCAAGTCGCGCTCCCGCAGCATCTCGTATATGGACGACAACAATTGGTCGCGCGTCTGCTCGTTGTAAACAAGCCCTTTGGCGAACGAATTCGGCAATTGAAAGTGCGGAAGCCATTTCATCCATTCCCACTGCTTATAATCGTTCTCTGAAAAAATCGCCACAAACCGCACATCGTGGTAGCTGTGGAAAAAAGCGATTTGGCCCACCAACTGCTCGATTTCGCCGTTCACAATGGATCGTTTCCCGACCATTCCGATCGCTCCGCGTGATGCATCAATCGGAAGCGGCACATGTTTAACGGTTTGATATACCCGGGCCATGCGCTGGGCCTGCTCCAACAAATCATCCATTTCCCGGTTCGCCAGATCGCCCATATTCACTGACACTTCATATGCGGCCGGCACGTCGGCCGTTCCGATTCGCACATGAAGGAAATCGGCGCTCTCCGCCGTCCGCTCCCAAATGCGGCTGTTCACTTGCATGACGAACGATTTCATCTGCTCAAAGGATGGAAAATGATAATATAATACGTTTCTCTGTTTCTCGGACAACGCCTGAAGTTGTTCTCGCTTTTGTTCCAAGTAGTTCGTATAAATGCGCTGGCGCTTTTCTTTTCTCGTTTTGCGCGTCTTTTTTTCCCGCCTATATTGCGCCGTTGATGTCACGATCGTCGTCGCAAACATGACAAGTGAAATCAGAATGAAAATGCCCCGCGGCTGAATGAGCGCCACCGCCCCCATTACCAGCAGCATCATAAGCGGCGGCAATACCATCAGCCATAAGCCGCGCGGGTCGCTGTCCCCGTCTTGACTTGGAAATGAAATGCTCACTTTTTCTCTGGGCAACTCATAAATCATACGCGGCGTCCGACGGTATATCGGATATTTTTTCTTCATTTCAGAAAGAGGGGGCATCGTTTCGGTCAACGATGAAACCACCTCTTCGCTGCTCGTCACCGCCAGCAAATCATCTTCGATCAAAACAAACTGCATATATGGGCATAAGAGCACATCGCCGTTTCGCAACGGCGCCGCATCGGCTAGCTGCACCCCGTTTAAAAACAATCGGGCATTGCCGGGAAGAACGACCCATTTCCCTTGATGCTTTCGCAACGAAAAGCAAGCATTCGCTGTCTGAATGTCTGCTTGAGGATCATTGGCGACAAGCACCTCGCTTTGTTGTCCGACATAATAAATCGATTTCCTATGTTCTGTGCTCCAGGCGATTGTCATTTGCCTCTCATCGACGTTAACCGTAATGGAACACCCTAGCTTTAGCTCACCGATCTGCCGGTCCCCTTGTAGAACGGCGAGCGTCGAGCCGTCCGATTTCTTTTCGATCTGGATATATCCGTCGCGAAATGAAAATGCTGAAACAGTCACGTGATGCTCTAACTGATTGCCGATGACAATGGTCTTCTCTTCGTTTGTCAACGAAAATCGTTGACAATATGTTTCATACAAAATCCATAGTTGACTCATACAATCCTCTCCTACAATGTCCACAGCTGCGCATTTCTATTTTTTAGATTCTTGATGGTTGATAGCAGGCGATTCATGAGACGATGGCGTCGTCTCGCCAGATAAATTAGTCGCTGGCGTTGAAGCCGGCAGCTGCTCTCCCCTTGTTCGTTCTTCCTCCAGTGAAGTTTCCGTCTCTTTTCTTTCTCTCTCGTATTCTTCAATTTCTTGGTCAATGTCCTCCAATTTTCGCTGCTTTTCGGCTCCTGACAACTCTGTATCTCCTTTCATTTGCTCGCGGTATTTTAATAGAGCGTACACGATCAAATCCCGGTCCTCCATCGTCCGCGCCAATTCAAGCGCTTCCTCGTTTTGGCCGCGTCCGATGTAAATCCAATACAACATATATGGTTCATCTGTTTTAAGGGTAATATTGTTCAATACCGTTTCACGCTGCTTTTCGGTGAGAGATTCCGTCATGACATAAGAAAAGGCAAGTTCGTACTGAATGACATACGGCATATCTTCAGGCGCATAATCTTCCAAGGCGGTAATGACATCGCTATATTTATTTTGCAAAAACCATTCTGTACCTTGGATATATGCCTCTTGCTTCGGCTGCGCAAGAAAGAACGAATAAAGCACATAGATGATCGCAGGAATTAACAGTCCGATGGCAGAAAAAAATATGTATCTTTGCGCGTTCCATCTTTTTTTGGAAATGTGCACTTGTGACCGTTCTTTTTCCTCTTCTTCATCAGCCCATTTCTCCAAAAACGCTAACAACGCATCAAAATGATCGGCTTGCCATAATTCTTTCGCCATCGGCGAACATTTCAACGTTTCATGAAACTTCAAGTATTCGTCAAATCGATATTCACCTTCCGTCAGAGCGAGCACTGTCGCTTTCACTTCACGAAGAAGGCGCTCGTCATCCCACTCATCAGGTGGCAAGCTTTCCTTCACACCCACATGGAGAAAAAAAGGCTCCAACGCCCGGTTAAACACAAGATTTTCTGGACAGACGATAAGAATCAACCGGCGAGCCGAATGATGCTTCACCTTAGAGACGAGCTGAAGAGCAGCTCTGATGCGAGAGAGCAGCGACATTTTCTTCACCGCCGCAAACGGCAAAAACGATGAAGGTGGTTGAATCACCATTCTTACTTCATCTTCAGATACGTCAATGTCCCGTTTGATGCAAGGATCCGCTTCCTTGACAATCTCTAGTTCTAGCGGATGCTGCATTTTCAGCTTGGCACGCTGAAAGACGAGCACATACGGTTGATCGCCAGTCATAACGGCGTCTACCTGTATTTCCAAATACGTCCTTTTTTCGTTCATAAGCAAAAATGCCCCTTATCTCTTTGTCGATGTTACAAAACTACAATGCGGTCCCCGTTGGTAATACCGCTCGCCTGCAGTGTCGCGCAGCCAGGGAAGACTGCCTGCTTATTTTCAACACGCACCCAGCAGCCTTCTCGCGGTGGCGTCGATATATTTTTTATCTGCCAAACAATCTCTACTATCTTTTTAATTGAATACAAGTCGGATAAGCGGAGGTCTAGTGTATCTTGTGTATAATAGCGAAGGTCAACCGTAACTTGGATATACATAGCTGTCAATCCTCCGATTCTATACATGCTCACATAAAAAATGAACTTCCCTGTTGCCAACAGCCCTTCTCCTATCTGTTCAATGTTTACATAATCTTAGGAGTAATGGCCGTGACAGTTAAGGTTTCAAGATGGACAGCATGGAATGTTGTATTTAGCATGCATACAGAAAAAAGCGCCATAATCTTTTGTAAGATTTGTAGCGCTTTTTTCCGAATGTCTCTTTATCCGCGAATTTGGCTGGCAATTTGCTGATCGGTTTCTTCCAAAATCGTAGCGGAATTGTGCAATTGCTGTGCCACTTCGTTTAATAGAACCGCCATTTTTTCGAATGATGGACGCAACTCTTGATATTGTTGGATAAATGCTTCACTCGAAGCACCTTCCCAAATCCCTTGAAGCATATGGCTCATTTGATCCAATCTTGCAATTAGTTCGGTGACATTCGAACTCTCGACATTATATTGCCTAGCAACACCACGCAACTCCTCCGGTGTAAGACGAATCACACCTGCCATTTTTCAGTCCTCCTTTAACGGGATCTCTTCTCTTCAATTTTAAACAAGAAAATCATGATTGATCAACAACATAAATACATTTATATAAAAATGAGTATTTTATACCACATTTTATCAACAAAAATCTGTACTTTTTTCATATCCATGTCAACAAAACCTTCTGAAAATAAAAAAACAGCGACTATAGACCTATGTCGCTAGGCTCTAAACAGTTATCTAAAAGCACTTTTGCGTTTCTTTCATTATCCCTGAGAAGTTTTATCCCTTTATTTCTCGTACGATCACATCGTAATACAAAGTAATGTTCTGTCCCCTCATATCGTTGATCATATTCGTATAACGCAGGGCCGCTGTTTTCATGCTATATTGATACATCTCATTCTGCCATTCGTTCTGCCTTTGATATTGGTCGATCACTTTATTGGTTTTATCAGCAATTTTCCCCTGCATGTCCTTCATGGCATCACGGACTACTTGCACTAAATCCCTGTCGCACTCCTTCATTCGATCCAACAGTTGAATAAACCCTTTCGCTTTGTACACCAAATCTTGTTCGATGTCAAACTGGTAAACTATATTCAATTGTCCCATGCCTAACATCCCTCTTTACTCATATCTCAAATCAAAGATATTAGCGATCTGCTCCTCTTTTTCAACCAACTGTTCAACCGATTGTTTGATGGAAGCGATGAGCTCTCTCCCTTTGGCCATCTCCCCTTCGTAGTACGCCAACATTCCTTCAAACCCATCGGCAATCATTGGGTCCAGCGGCGGAATCGACTCGTGCACCTCAATCCGGCGCAGTACGTATACTTGTTGCGCGTCATAGGTAAAAGATCCCAACAAATGCTGGTAGGCGCTCGGGTTTTGTTCCATGTCTTCAATGTTTCTCATGAGGTCCCGCTTTCGCCTCTCAAAATCTTCGACATACTCTTGCACATAAAGTTGTTTCATCTCGCGCAGCACCGCCTCTTTTTCCTCCATGATCCGCATCCCTTTCTGGTACATGCGCACCGCCAATGACAAGTTCAGGCGGATCTCTTCCGTCCCAACCCGTTGGATCAGAATCATATTCCCGTCCTCATCATACGCTCTCCCTTTCGACCGAGCGAGGGCGTTGATCACTTCATGCAGCGAATGCGCCTGGATGCTCGTGATCGCTGCCTGCCGTACCGAGGACGCCTGTTGGTTGATCGCTTGAAGCCGCGCGATGAGATCCGTAATATAGTGTTGAATGGCTTGGAATGTCGTCCATAGCTTCATCCAAACGAACGGATCACTCCAGGCGAAAGGACCTCTGAGCACCAACCAAACCCCGTCGTCCCGCAGGTCGTGCAGACGCTGCTCGAGCGCATCGACATCTTGCTCGATCTTGTTCCCTTCTTGCCAAATGGCCTCTTTTTGTTCTAGGGTCAGAAAGCCGGCATCGACGAACGCTTGCAGAATCGTCTCTTTCTGTCGCTGCCATATCTTGATATGTTTGAACAATTCGGGAATTTTCTCTTTCATC
>NZ_LQYX01000048.1:0-34343 GCF_001587475.1 Geobacillus sp. B4113_201601 | reverse complement strand
CCGTCGAATCCTTTTTCATTATATACATCCGCGTATTGCGACAAATAGAGTTGAATCGCCTTGACATCTTCGTCGGAGATGCGGTCGATTACGCTTTTAAGGCTCGTAAACTGATCATTCGTGTCAAGCATGTCGCGATGGCCGATTTCAATAAACCCTCGCGCCCCGCTCACCGCATAGAGCAGATCCTCCTGAGCGGTCAAATGGTGGATCGAATGTTCATCCACGCGCTTCTTATAATACTCCTCCGCAAACGCCTTCAACTCCGCAGGGGGGAGGGAGTAGATGGCGTTGTCATTTTGCACGGACTTAATCTTGAATTTTTCTTCTATTTCCATCCGGAACTCTTGATCTATATACGCTAAATGATAAACACTTGGAGGTGCATCGTTAATCACATAGACTTGATCAAACTTTTTCGCAATGAGCTCGAGCATTTGTGAATGATTGCCGCCTAGCGAATGGCCGAGTCCAATGGCTTGGAGTTTAATAGTCGCTCCTCTCTGTTTTAATTCCTCGTTAATTTTTTGGGTCACTATTTTATCAAAACTCAACGCGCTGCTATATTGTTTTTTGCTTTGCCCCTCAAAAATTCCAAAAATATTATAGGCCCAATCAAGCGGCTTCCATGTATCTTGTTCCCGCTTTTCACTTCCACGGGCGATCGTATATTTTTGGTTAATCCCTTGCTTCTCGTCATAAAAATGAATAATCGTGCCATCAAAGCCGAAATCCTGTCCCTTTTTAAAATCATCTGAATGGTAGACTTTAATATAAGCGGGCGGTTCCTTTCCCGTCTCTTCGATATAAATGCGGCGAATTTCCGCTTCTGTCAAATTTGCATATTCTAACGCCATGATTCTCGCTCGCAACAGATCGGTATTTAACACGAGTTTTTGCGACATAGCACTTCCCTCCCTTAATCATAAAACTTAATGGATTTCATCAACATTTTGGCTGTCTTTTCTTCTTCCTTCACATTTACTTGGCAACTTTTCTCAGAATCATTACCCCTCACTCTATATATAAATAAAATTCCTTGATGGCTATCTTTTGATTTAATATAGCTAAAAAACGAATATACGATATTATGTTTATAGTCCACCGAAATGTCTTTTTGCTTTTTGGCAAAGTAAATAGTTTTGTCATTATATTTTTGTGTCATATATGAACCGTTATAATTCGCATAGCCACCAGAGGATAATAAAAATAAATTGGTTTCAATATCCTCCATGTGCTCACCTCGTTCATATTGAAGATCTATAGAATACCGTAAATTTTCCTCTTTATTGTCCCATCCAATAGTCAATGCTTCAAAATCCTTTCCATGTTTTTCATACAGCCATTCTGCCACTACAGCGTCCTTCGGAAACCACATCGTATAGCCGCCTGTTTTTGATTTAAATAAGTAATACCCGTCCTTCACTTCCTTCGTCGATGCCATAAACTCGCGCGTATACTCATCTTGAAACGCTACCGTATTCGGCCATTTCTTCGGTTGTTCTTTTCCATCCATGTGACATCCTCCCGCCAGTATGAGTGCTGATAACCATAATGCTTGCCAACGGTTTCTCAATGGCTCCATTCCTTTCTTCTCTATCCTCTACTCCCATCTCAAATCAAAGATATTAGCGATCTGCTCCTCTTTTTCAACCAACTGTTCAACCGATTGTTTGATGGAAGCGATGAGCTCTCTCCCTTTGGCCATCTCCCCTTCGTAGTACGCCAACATTCCTTCAAACCCATCGGCAATCATTGGGTCCAGCGGCGGAATCGACTCGTGCACCTCAATCCGGCGCAGTACGTATACTTGTTGCGCGTCATAGGTAAAAGATCCCAACAAATGCTGGTAGGCGCTCGGGTTTTGTTCCATGTCTTCAATGTTTCTCATGAGGTCCCGCTTTCGCCTCTCAAAATCTTCGACATACTCTTGCACATAAAGTTGTTTCATCTCGCGCAGCACCGCCTCTTTTTCCTCCATGATCCGCATCCCTTTCTGGTACATGCGCACCGCCAATGACAAGTTCAGGCGGATCTCTTCCGTCCCAACCCGTTGGATCAGAATCATATTCCCGTCCTCATCATACGCTCTCCCTTTCGACCGAGCGAGGGCGTTGATCACTTCATGCAGCGAATGCGCCTGGATGCTCGTGATCGCTGCCTGCCGTACCGAGGACGCCTGTTGGTTGATCGCTTGAAGCCGCGCGATGAGATCCGTAATATAGTGTTGAATGGCTTGGAATGTCGTCCATAGCTTCATCCAAACGAACGGATCACTCCAGGCGAAAGGACCTCTGAGCACCAACCAAACCCCGTCGTCCCGCAGGTCGTGCAGACGCTGCTCGAGCGCATCGACATCTTGCTCGATCTTGTTCCCTTCTTGCCAAATGGCCTCTTTTTGTTCTAGGGTCAGAAAGCCGGCATCGACGAACGCTTGCAGAATCGCCTCTTTCTGTCGCTTCCATATCTTGATATGTTGTAACAACTCCGGGATTTTCCCTTTCATGTCCCCTACCATATCGCTCGCTTTTTCCACGATGTCCGGCGCGTTCCCTACATAATCGCCCACTTCATAGGATTCCAGCGACTCGAGCCATTCGAGATCGACCCCGGTCATCGCCTGCACGACCCCGTCGAATCCTTTTTCATTATATACATCCGCGTATTGCGACAAATAGAGTTGAATCGCCTTGACATCTTCGTCGGGGATGCGGTCGATTACGCTTTTAAGGCTCGTAAACGGGTCGTTCGTATCGATAAAGTCACGGCTGCCTATATCGATAAACCCGCGCACCCCGCTCACCGCATAGAGCAGATCCTCCTGAGCCGTCAAATGGTGGATCGAATGTTCATCCACGCGTTTTTTATAATATTCCTCCGCAAACGCCTTCAACTTCGCAGGGGGGAGGGAGTAGATGTCTTCGTAGTGTCCAACACTTAAATTAAATTTCATAGCTAATTGCGCCCAAAAATATGGGTCAATCGTCGCTAATTGATAGTAGTTAGGTGGAGCATCGTTAATCACGTATACTTTATCATATCTATTCTTTGTGATCTGTATTGTCACATTTAAATTTCCCCCTAATGAATGTCCTAACCCGATCTTACTTAATTTAATTTTACTTCGGTATTGTTTCATTTTATCATTGATTTTCTTTGTAACAATTTGATCAAACCTCATTGCAGCATCATACTGACTTGCACTTTTCCCAACAAAAATTCCGAAAGCGTTATATAACCAATCGAGAGGCTTCCATGTCTCTTTTTCTTGTACTTCACTTCCTCTTGTAATTGTATAAGCTTCGTTAACTCCTTTTTTCTCATCATAAAAATGAATCACTGTTCCATCGAAACCAGAGTTAATGTCAATAAAATCTTTCAAATCATCGGATCTATAGATAGCTATTCGTACTGGCGGTTCTTTCCCTGTTTCTTCAATATATATTCTCCTAATTTCTCTTTCAATTTCTTTTGCGGAAAGATTTTGGTACTCTATATCCATGATCCTTGCACATAATATATCTGTATTTAGAACATTTAAATTTTGCACGAATTACCTCTCCTCCTCTCTGTTTACGGATGAAATTTAATTGACTTCATTAACATTTTTGCCCGTTCTTCCTCTTGTTCCATGTTTATACCGCATTGATGTTTCACATCTTTACACTTTACAGCATATATAAAACGAACTGCTTGATGACTATGGTTTGACTTAATATACCCGAAAAAATAATAGATTTCGTCACTTCCTTTGCTAGAAAGTGTTTGTTTGTTTTTTCCAAAATAAATTGCATTATCGCTTGAGTTAAATTTTTTGTACTTTCCTTCATAGTGAACATATGTAGATAATAAT
Organism: Geobacillus sp. B4113_201601; assembly: GCF_001587475.1. Lineage (NCBI taxonomy): Bacteria > Bacillati > Bacillota > Bacilli > Caryophanales > Anoxybacillaceae > Geobacillus > Geobacillus sp. B4113_201601. Next base: position 30,490 of record NZ_LQYX01000048.1, on the reverse strand, counting down.
TCTAAATTTACATCGATGTTTTCAGTTATCTTTGCATCTTCATATGTTACTCTCACATAATCATCTATATGCTCATCTTCCCTTCCCCCTCCCAAATGGATAGATTCATAATATTTTTTATGTCTCTCATAAAACATGTGATCGATTTTTGCATCCTTCGGAAACCACATCGTATAGCCGCCTGTTTTTGATTTAAATAAGTAATACCCGTCCTTGACTTCCTTCGTCGACACGAGAAATTTTCGCGTAAACTCATCTTGAAACGCTACCGTATTCGGCCATTTCCTTGGTTGTTCTTTTCCATCCATGTGACATCCTCCCGCCAGTATGAGTGCTGATAACCATAATGCTAGCCAACGGCTTCTCAATAGTACCAATTCCTTTCCATTGTTATCCATACTCCCCTATACGTATCATATGACGGTCCAACATGAGATAAAAAGTGACATTTTATCTATTTTTAGTATAGAAAGAACTGTGAATTTCGTCTGATTTTTGAGGGGGGGATAAAGGGGATTTTGATGATGTATAAAATTTTGTGTAAAGCATTGTGCTAGAAGGCCGGTGAAAGACCGCTGATTCCTTTGATTTCATGTAAAATTCGGGCTCTTTTAAATTCGTCTACATTACTTTTGATTAAAAAGCCATAATTAGCAAGAACCTTTGCAGTATCATCAAGCTCATCACATCCCGATCGGAGAACATTTTTAATCTTATTAGCATGGGGTTGTGGAACACGTAAAAATGCCCCCGTATAAGTATTACATATATAAAGATCCCCATTCTCTTCATGGGAAAGAATATTAAATCGCGATGCTACCCATCTATCATTCACATCTGATTTTACCTCTTTGGGAATAGTAGAAAACGGCTCCATTTTTACCTCTCCTATAATCAAGGGGGGGTGTCCCAAAAGGATCGGGATACCCTCTTTCGTTGCTATATACGTGCTGACTGCTTCTGCCGCACGATATGTTGTGCCTATCTTGAAGGCAGACAACCTTTTGGGTCAGCCTCCGATGACAAAAGAATATGATCAGCATCCTCCGCAGTTTGTGTTAGTCGGTGCAAAAGAAAGAAGAACGTCTTCTGCTGTTGGATTCAAGACATCGAAGCCTTTACTAATAATTTGAATCATTTCCCGATTCATGAAATTCACCTCCTTTCAATTCATTGTCTGACTGCTGTATATGTCTCTGTATATACTCAGCTACTGTATATGGGGGAGGTACATGTCCATAATCTACTTTTTCTCCGGTTGCAGTTATCCATGCATTTCCACTAGGAAATACAACTTTATGTCCAAAACTGATCAGCTTTTTAGCATTGTATTGTGTAACTTTTGCATCCCACATGTTTGGCCCATATTTGGGAAAAAGACAACAGGTCTTGGAGAGCATAAAACCAGCATGGTTAACAAATTATCAGCTACTCCGTTTGCACACTTCGCTAAAGTATTAGCAGTACAAGGCAAAATGATGAAAATATCCGCCCAGTCATGTAAAAAGGAATGAGGAACTCTATTTCGTGTATACTCCTTTGGAAAATCGTACATATCCTGATACGCAGGAGCATCAGCGTGCGCCGCCAAAAAATTGACATCAATAAATTTCTGAACGTTCGATGTACAAACTAGTCTAATGTTAGCATCTAGTTTTTCTCTAAAAACTCGTAAATACATAGGTAGTTCAACAACTCCTGAAGAACCTGTAACGCCAACTAATATATTCAAGCTTAACACCTCCTTTACATTACAGTTTCTCTTGGCGCACCTTTTCTCTCATTAATTAATAACGAACATAAACTAGTAACTATACCCAAAGCACCTGCAATGAAGAAAAGATATTTTATATTGAAATAATCAACACTGACCCCAAAAATAAACTGGGCTACTGGCGTTGAAAGCATTGAAATTGCCATCATAATACTATTCACTCTTCCTAATAAATGAATAGGCACAGAACGTTGAACAAAAGTAGGTATAAGGACTCCTATAAAACCAGTCATTAAGCCAATTACGAAAACGAAAATTAGAATAATCAAAAAGTGTTGGGTGAAACATAGTGCGGCAATACCAGCAGCTTGTAAAAGAAAAGAGAAATATATAACCTTCAATTCAACCTTCTGAATGCTATTAACTGAAAAGATTAAACCAGTTAACAAACTTCCCATTGACATCGATGAATATATATATCCTAAATACTTAGCATCATCACTAACATTTTTAGCTAAAAAAGGGAACAGTACATTAACCCCGTTTGCTCCAATATTTACAAAAAACATAGTTATCACCAAATAAAAAAACATTTTTTGTCTATTCAAAAAACTAAAACCGAGTCGTAAATCCGAAAAGTAAGAAGTGTTGTCATTATTGTCGTTCATATTTTCAAGATGACTATTTTTAGAATCAATAAACAAAATGAAAAAAGTTGAAAATACATATAAGATAGACATGGCGATCAAAGAACGTTCGATTGAGATTGATTCAACCATCCAAGCGGCGATTAAAGGACCCAAAATGATCGTTGTTCTTACAACAGTGAAGTATTGACTATTGAGACGACTTAAATATTCAGTAGCGACTAATCTTGGCTTTATTGATTCTGAGGCTGACCAATAAAAAGCATCAATCGCTCCAAACAAAACGGAGACCATTATGAGAATGACAAAAGAGACAGTATGATCCCATAACAGAATAGCCAAAACTAACACAATGATTGCCCTTATTATGTCTGACAACCACAGAAACAACTTTGCCCCTATTCGATCAATAACCGGTCCGCAAAGAAGCCCAGCAATAAATCTCGACAAACCTAAGGAAAATAAAACTGCTCCCATCAAAAAACCTGATTGTAAAACGTCAGCAATATACCAAGCTATAACAACACTGTATATGATGTCCCCCAAGTTGGAAAGAAACGTTGCTATGCAAAATTTTGTAGCGTTCAAAATGATCCCCCTTAAAAAGATTGAGACTAGGCATGTCATGCACTTGTGAAACAGAACAAAAATTCGTTGAAGCGCTTCCTGTGCTTCGGCAAATCCTCGCAACGTTCGCCCTGCCCATTTCTCATTAAAATCTTGGATCGTCAAATACACGACTTTTTCCGCGGCTTCTAAACTGCTCAAACGGTTCATCCAATTCTATTCTAAAAATAAAAAACAACAAAAACTATTCCTGAAAATTAGACAATTTTCTACAAATTATGAGATGGAGAGGCGCAGTTTTCCTGAATGCGTCAAGACGTCTTGATCACCGCCAGCCATTCAGCGCCCTTTTGCCTCCATCAAAAACAACAGGCGCCCCCTCCGTTAGGGACGCCTGTTTCTGTTATTTTTTCAAATTGTAAAACGAGCGGATGCCCTGGTAAATGGCCGTGTGGCCGAGCTCGTCCTCAATGCGAAGCAATTGGTTGTATTTCGCGACGCGGTCCGTGCGCGACGGTGCTCCGGTTTTGATTTGGCCGGCGTTTGTCGCCACCGCGATGTCGGCGATCGTGCTGTCTTCCGTTTCGCCGGAGCGGTGCGAGATGACCGCCGTGTAGCCGGCGCGTTTCGCCATTTCGATGGCATCGAACGTTTCGGTCAGCGTGCCGATTTGGTTGACTTTAATTAAGATCGAGTTGCCGACGCCTTTTTCAATGCCTTCCGCCAATTTTTTCGTGTTCGTCACGAACAAATCGTCGCCGACGAGCTGCACTTTGCGGCCGAGCCGCTCGGTGAGCAGTTTATGGCCTTCCCAGTCGTTTTCATCGAGCCCGTCTTCGATCGAGATGATCGGATATTTCGAGACGAGCTCTTCATACCAAGCGACCATTTCTTCTGACGTTTTGACGACGCCTTCGCCTTCGAGGTGGTATTTGCCGTCTTCTTTGTTGTACAGCTCGGACGACGCGACGTCCATCGCGAGCATCACTTGTTCGCCCGGTTTGTAGCCGGCTTTTTCGATCGCTTCGATGATCGTTTGCAGCGCTTCTTCGTTCGATTTCAAGTTCGGGGCAAATCCGCCTTCGTCACCGACAGCGGTATTGTAGCCTTTCGCTTTTAGCACCGCTTTTAAGCTGTGGAAAATTTCCGCCCCCATGCGCAGCGCTTCGCGGAAGTTTTCCGCGCCGACCGGCATGATCATGAATTCTTGAATATCAACGTTGTTGTCCGCATGCGCGCCGCCGTTTAAAATGTTCATCATCGGCACCGGCAGCGTTTTGGCGTTAAAGCCGCCCAAGTATTGGTACAGCGGCAGGCCGAGTTCGTCCGCTGCCGCGCGGGCGACGGCGAGCGACACGCCTAAAATGGCGTTCGCGCCAAGTTTCCCTTTGTTTTCCGTGCCATCAAGTTCAATCAACGCGCGGTCGATCGCCACTTGGTCGGTGACTTCTAAGCCGATGATCTCCGGTGCGATCACTTCGTTGACGTTCTCCACCGCTTTTAATACCCCTTTGCCGAGGTAGCGGTTTTTGTCGCCGTCACGCAGTTCAACGGCTTCATATTCCCCGGTTGAGGCGCCGCTTGGCACGAGCGCGCGGCCGAAGCCGCCTTCTTCCGTATATACTTCTACTTCTACGGTTGGGTTGCCGCGCGAATCGAGCACTTCACGCGCATACACATCAATAATCGCAGACATATCGACACTCTCCTTTTCGATGTTGGTTATTTCAAGATTAACGTGTTTCCGGTCATTTCTTTCGGCTGCGGCAAGCCAAGCAAATCGAGCATCGTCGGCGCCAAATCGCCTAAAATGCCGTCTTTGCGCAGCTCGATGCCGTGTTTAGTGACAATCACCGGCACCGGATTCGTCGTATGGGCCGTTTGCGGCTTGCCATCTGGCGTCAACACTTCATCAGCGTTGCCGTGGTCGGCGGTAATGATCGCGATGCCGCCTTTGGCCAAAATGGCATCGACCACTTTGCCGAGGCACTCATCAACGGCTTCCACCGCTTTGATCGTCGGTTCGAGTTTGCCCGAATGGCCAACCATATCCGGGTTCGCGTAGTTCAAGATGATCGCATCGTACTTATCAGCCGCAATCTCTTTCAGCAGCGCGTCCGTCACTTCATAGGCGCTCATTTCCGGCTTTAGGTCGTACGTTGCCACTTTCGGCGAGTTGATCAAAATCCGGTCTTCGCCCGGAAACTTCTCTTCGCGGCCGCCGCTCATGAAAAACGTCACGTGCGGATATTTTTCCGTCTCGGCGATGCGCAATTGGCGCAAGCCGTGCTGCGACAACACTTCGCCAAGCGTGTTGTCAAGGTTCGTCGGCTTGAACGCCACGTACCCTTTCACCGTTTCACTGAAATGCGTCAAGCAGACAAAGAACAAATGCTTCGGATGCTTTGGCCCCCGGTCAAACTCACGAAAATCTTCGTTCGTGAACGTGTTTGAAATTTGGATCGCCCGGTCGGGGCGGAAATTATAGAAGATGATCGCGTCGTTGTCTTGAATCGTCGCCACCGGCTGGCCGTCTTCACGGACGATGACCGACGGCAGGACGAATTCGTCGTAAATGCCATGCTTATAGGAGTCTTCAATGCATTCAAGCGGATCGCGGTACGTCGGGCCTTCGCCGTACACCATGGCCCGATACGCTTTTTCCACGCGGTCCCACCGCTTGTCGCGGTCCATCGAGTAGTAGCGGCCCGATAACGTTGCGATTTCGCCGACGCCGTATTCCTTGATTTTTTCTTGCAGTTCTTTGATGTATTGCGGCGCCGTTTGCGGGCCGACGTCGCGGCCGTCCAAAAAGCCGTGGATGTACACGCGCTTCACGCCTTCTTTCGCCGCTAGGTGCAAAAGAGCGTACAAATGGTGAATATGGCTGTGCACCCCGCCGTCGGAAAGCAAGCCGAACAAATGCAAGCTCGTCCCATGCTGCTTCACATGGTTCATCGCCGCCAAAAACGTTTCATTGCGGTCAAACTCGCCTTCGCGAATGGCGATGTTCACCCGCGTCAAGCTTTGGTAGACGATGCGGCCGGCGCCGATGTTCAAATGTCCGACCTCCGAGTTGCCCATTTGCCCTTCCGGCAGCCCGACCGCCTCGCCGCACGCTTTCAATGTCGCGTGCGGATACTCGTTCCAATAGCGGTCAAAGTTCGGCTTTTTCGCTTGGGCGACCGCATTGCCGTACGTCTCCTCGCGCAGCGCAAACCCGTCCAAAATGATGAGGGCAACCGGTTTTTTACTCATGGCGCCCCACCTCCACCAATTGCAGGAACAAAGCCGGCTCGAGGCTCGCGCCGCCGACTAACGCGCCATCAATATGCTCTTGCGCCAGAAAATCGCGGATGTTGTCCGGCTTGACGCTGCCGCCGTATTGGATGCGGATCGCTTCTGCCGCTTCCGGGCCAAACAAGCGCGAGACGACCGAACGAATATGGCCGCAAACCTCATTCGCGTCTTCGGCGGTTGACGATTTGCCGGTGCCGATCGCCCAAATCGGCTCATAGGCGATAACCGCTTGCTTCACTTGGTCCGGCGTCAATCCCGCGAGCGCTTTTTCCACTTGTGAAGCGACGACGGCGTTCGTCTGCCCAGCTTCCCGTTCTTCGAGCGTCTCTCCGCAGCAAATAATCGGTATAAGCCCACGGGTGAAGGCCGCCAACACTTTTTTGTTCACCGTCTCATCCGTCTCGGCAAACATTTGCCGGCGCTCGGAATGGCCGAGGATGACATACGTAACGCCGATGTCTTTGAGCATGACCGGGCTCACTTCGCCGGTGTACGCCCCTTGGTCGGCAAAATGCATGTTTTGCGCCCCGATTTGCAAATCGGTGCCGTTTGTATTTTGCACTAACCGCTCTAAAAACAAAAACGGCGCACAAATGACAGAATCGACTTCCGCCTTGGGCGGTATCTGCCCTTTCACTTCCTCGACAAACTGAACAGCTTCCGCCAACGTTTTATGCATTTTCCAGTTGCCTGCAATGATCGGTTTTCTCATCGTTCACCTTTCCTTTCGCTAAGCGGCGTCCGCCGCCATTCGCCCCATTGGGCGCGATCGGTCATTTATCGTTTAACGCCACGACCCCGGGCAGCTGCTTGCCTTCCATAAACTCAAGCGAGGCGCCGCCGCCCGTGGAAATATGATCCATTTTTTCCGCCAAGCCGAATTTTTCCACCGCCGCCGCTGAGTCCCCGCCGCCGATGACCGAATACGTGTCGGTCGCTTCCGCCAATGCTTGGGCAACCGCTTTTGTCCCTTGGGCGAACGTCTCCATTTCAAAGACGCCCATCGGGCCGTTCCAAACGACAAGCTTGGACTGGCGAATGACATCGCGGTACCATTCGCGCGTTTTTGGCCCGATGTCAAGCGCCTCCCAATCGCTTGGGATCGCGTCGATCGGCACGACTTTCGTATTGGCGTCGTTGGCGAACCGATCCGCAACGACAACGTCAACCGGCATGTAAAAACGGACGCCTTTTTCTTTTGCTTTTTCCATAAACGATTTCGCCAGCTCGATTTTATCTTCTTCAAGCAGCGACTTGCCGACGTCATGGCCGAGCGCTTTCACGAACGTATACGCCAGCCCGCCGCCGATGATCAAGTTGTCGACTTTATCGAGCAAGTTGTCGATGACGCCGATTTTGTCTTTCACTTTCGCGCCGCCGATAATCGCCGTAAACGGGCGATCCGGATTCGAGAGCGCCTTGCCGAGCACTTCGAGTTCTTTTTCCATCAAAAAGCCAGCGACCGCCGGCAAGTGATGGGCGATCCCTTCCGTTGACGCGTGAGCGCGGTGGGCGGCGCCGAACGCATCGTTGACATACAGATCGGCCAACCCGGCCAACGCTTTGGCCAGCTCGGGATCGTTTTTCTCTTCGCCCGGTTCAAAGCGGACGTTCTCAAGCAAGAGTACATCGCCTTCTTGCAAGCGGGCAACCGCCGCGTTCACCTCATCGCCGACGACGTGATCCGTTTTCGCGACCGGGCGCCCAAGCAATTCGCCAAGCCGTTTAGCGACTGCATCGAGACGAAGCTCCTCGACGACTTTTCCTTTCGGGCGGCCGAGGTGGCTCGCCAAAATGACTTTCGCTCCGTTTTCGATCAAATAGCGAATCGTCGGGAGTGCGGCGCGAATGCGCGTATCATCGGTGATCGCGCCCTCTTCCATCGGCACGTTAAAATCGACGCGGCAAAAGACGCGTTTTCCTCTCACCTCAACATCGCGAATCGTCTTCTTGTTCATCGTTCGTGCCCCCTTTTGACTGCAGTTTCGACAAAGGAAAAGGAGAGGGGATCATTTCCCCGCTCCCCTCTATTTTCCTATTATAGACTTGAATGAATGAAAAACTCAATGCCGAGCCGGTCTTACAGCCCTTTGGAGGCAATGTAGGCGGCCAGATCTACGACGCGATGCGAATAGCCCGTTTCGTTGTCGTACCACGAAACGACTTTGACCATTTTGCCTTCAATGACCATCGTCGACAGCGCATCGATCGTCGATGACGCCGGGTTGCCGTTGTAGTCGCGCGAAACAAGCGGCTCTTCGCTGTAAGCCAAAATGCCTTTCAGCTCGCCCTCGGCTGCTGCTTTCAATGCCGCGTTCACTTCTTCGACCGTCACTTCTTTTTCCAGCTCAGCGACCAAGTCAACGACCGATACGTTCGGCGTTGGCACGCGCATCGCCATGCCGTTCAATTTGCCTTTCAATTCCGGCAAAACAAGGGCAACAGCCTTGGCGGCACCCGTCGTCGTCGGGATGATCGATTCTGCCGCCGCGCGGGCCCGGCGCAAATCTTTATGCGGCAAGTCCAAAATTTGTTGGTCGTTCGTATACGAGTGAACGGTCGTCATCATGCCGCGGACGATGCCGAATTTTTCGTGCAGCACTTTCGCAAACGGCGCCAAGCAGTTCGTCGTGCACGAAGCGTTCGAGATGACATGATGGGTCTGCGGATCGTATTTGTCTTGGTTGACGCCCATGACGATCGTGATGTCTTCGTTTTTCGCCGGAGCGGAAATGATCACTTTTTTCGCGCCCGCTTCCAAATGTTTCGCGGCGTCTTCGCGTTTCGTGAAGCGGCCGGTCGATTCGACGACGATGTCAACACCGATTTCGCCCCAGGCCAATTGCGCTGGATCACGTTCCGCTTTGACGATGATTTCTTTGCCGTTGACGACCAAGTTGTTGCCGTTCACTGACACTTCCGCGTCAAGCTGACCATGGACGGAGTCATATTTTAACAAATGCGCCAACGTATTGGCGTCCGTTAAATCGTTGACCGCCACCACTTCGATGTTCGGGTTTTTCAATGCCGCGCGGAACACGTTGCGCCCGATGCGGCCAAATCCGTTAATCCCAACTTTTACTGCCATGTCGTTCTCCTCCTTGAGATTTAAAATATCGGCAAGGGAGAAATCTCCCCTACTAACGCTTTTGCGGCTCCTTCGTCCGTCACCAAGAGCGAACGCGGGGCCTGTTTCATGTAGGCGCGAATGGCTTTGGCTTTCGACGCCCCTCCGGCAACGGCAATGACATGCTCGACATGCGGGAGATGTTCCAGTTGAATGCCGACCGTTTTCACTTTATGCACGACGTCGCCGCGTTCGTTGAAATAATAACCAAACGCTTCGGCGACCGCATGGCGGTCGATAATGGTTTCCATCTCGGCAGGCCGTGTGTTCCGCCGCTTGGCCATCGTCAACGCTTCACCGATGCCGTGGACGACCATGCGGCACGATTGGATGAGCTCCAACACTTCTTTCACTGCCGGCTCTTCGACAAGCGAGGCGTACGCTTCATCGCTCAAGTGGTCAGGGACATGAAGAAGGCGGTAACGGCCAGTGGCTTTTTCCGCCATTTTGGCGCAAATGGTGTTGGCTTGATTCTCCACGTCTTCGCCAAGCCCGCCGCGCGCCGGCACGAACAGCACGTCATGCAGCTTCGCATCCGGCGTCATCATCTCCGCGACCGCCGCCATCGTCGTTCCGCCAGCCACGGCGACAATATCTCCGGGCCGGAGCTGTTCTTTCATGCAGGCGACGCACGCTCTTCCCATTTCTTTTTTTACCCAAGGAGAACGGTCGCTATCCCCCGCCACCACGACGACACGGGCAATATTCAGCCGCTGCTGCAGCGCCATCTCCAGCTCTTTGAGCCCGAGCGCCTCCCGCATAAAATCATTGAGCGTTTGCAGGAGCTCGCGGCCTTCCTCCGTCAGCCGCATCCCCGACACATCGGCCGAAAGCAAGTTTTGCCCTTTTAAAAACTCCGTTTCCGACCGGAGCACCCGCTCGCTCATACCGAGGCTCGCTGCCAGCGCCCGCCGCCCGATCGGCGCCATAAGGGAAATCGAATGCAGAATCTCGTACCGTTTTTGCATAATTTCAAGCAAATCAGGCAATAATTTTTTTTGCGCCTCTAATAACGATCGCATCGGCTCTTTCTCCTCGGTTTGACATAGGGACGTTATATGTCCCGGTGTGACATATTATGTCCCACCACTTCATAAAAAATTCCTCCCGCGCCATGTCCATTATAACAGGAGGCGGCGGGGCGTTCAACTGTTTTGCGCCGCCCGCAACCGTTTTCTCACTGTTTCTTTTTCAATCATTCCATAGGCGATTGTCTCGCCGCTGAGTTCCACGACGGGAATCATCAGCTGGTATTTTTCGAGCAGCGCATCATCTTGATAAATATCGATTTCTTCGATCGTAAAGGCCATGTCCGCCTGCAGCTCCATCAACACCGCTTTGGCTTTTTCACAAAGCGGGCAGTTGGTTTTCGTATACAAACGAATGTGCATGAGCTTCTCCCCTTCTTCCATCTTATTCATGATTTACAAGTTCGTGTATTGTTTCCGCTTCGCCGAGGACGGAATGCGCAGCTGCTCGCGGTACTTCGTCACCGTTCGCCGCGAGATGGCGATGCCGTGCCGTTCGTGAAGCAAATCGGCGAGCTGCTGGTCGGAAAGCGGTGCTTGCGGGTCTTCGGCGGCGATCAGCTCTTGGATGATCGCTTTCACTTGGGTCGACGAAGCGGCCTCATCTGTCGCCTCGGCGGTAGCGGCGCTCGAAAAAAAGCGGCGCAGCTCGACCGTGCCGAACGGCGTTTGCGCATATTTATAGCGCACCGCGCGGCTCACCGTCGATTCATGCACCCCCAGTTCCTCGGCCACCTCGCGCATCGTCATCGGTTTGAGCGCGGACAGCCCGAATTCGAAGCACGGGCGCTGCCGTTCCACGATGACCGCCATTAGCTGAAGCAGCGTCTGCTTGCGCTGTTCCAGACTTTTCGCGAGCCACGCAAACTGCCGATATTTTTCTTTGATAAACTGTTCGGCCTGCCGGTCGCCGGAGGCGGCAATGCGCTGCTCGTACTCCCGGTTCCACCCGAGCTCCGGATGGATGTCGTCATTGTAGGCGACCACCCAGTCTCCATCCGCCCCCCTGGCGACGATCACATCCGGCACTACTAAAGGCGGTTTGTCGCTCGAATAGTGAATGCCCGGCCGCGGCTCGAGCGAGCGAATGAGCTCAAAGACGCGCTGCAGTTCGCCAAGACCGACGCCAAGCTGCTTGGCCAACGTTTTCCACGACTTTTCCGCAAAGGGGACAAAATGGCAGCGGACGATCGTTTCCGCCAGCTCGTCGCGCTCTGGAAGGCGTTCGAGCTGCAAACGAAGGCACTCGGCCAAATCACGCGCCCCGACTCCCGGTGGGTCGAGCGACTGAACGAGGCGCAGTCCCCGCTCCATCTCTTGTTCTGACGCAGAAAATTGCGCCGCCAGCTCAACGAGCGGGACACGCAAATAGCCGTCCTCATCAAGCGAAGCGATGAGACAACGAACGATGCGCTCATCCCGATCGGCCAGCTTGAGCGAAGGCAGCTGTGAAAGCAAATGGCCGACGAGCGTCTCCTGCCGGGCCCCGATGTTCTCCAGCCACTGCTTTTGATCCCGTTCCGTCCGATGGGCCCGCTGCCGCCCCCGGCTGCGGCGAATTTCCAAAAACGGGTTTTCCAGCGACCGCTCATATAAAAACGCTTCCAAATCCACCGCGGAATACTGAAGCAGTTCAATCGCCTGCACAAGTTCCTTTGTCAGCGCCAACTGCAGCCGCTGCTCCTGCCTTAACTCCGCCCTCATCGTCACGCCCCCTTTTCTTTTATTGTACACGACGGGAAGGGGAGGAGGTAGGAGAAATTTTTGACGGTCCTTCCGCGCAGTACACACGTTGAAAAAAACTCTCATCAAAAGTTGTACTTGCCTTCGGATTCTATCGTTTTTTTCGGGATTCCCAAAAAATGAAAAACGACCGCAAACGCGGTCGTATCAAGGGATTTGGGAATCTCAATCCGAACTTGTCGGATAATTGGAACGCCCTCGGCAGGATTCGAACCCACGCTAAGAGAACCGGAATCTCTCGTGCTATCCACTACACTACGAGGGCATGTTGTCAAATTTGTTTTTCCGTTCCGTTGCATGTTCCATTATAGCATGATTCGTAAAAAATGCAAGAGGAAAAATGAAATAAACAAAAAGGAATCATTGGAAACGCGTGCTAGCACTTCGTTTGTTGCGCGGCTCGATCCTCTGGCACGAAGGCGCGCCATCGCGCATGGCACATGCGGCGATTAAAAAAAGAAAAAAGCGGTTATGATGAAAAGAGGGATGACGACCGCTGTTCGCGAATATGTATGGTGAAGGAGAAGGCGTTTTGTTTGACCTTCATTGACCATTCATGTATGATGAAAACGTACATATCGATTGGTTGACTAGGAAAAGGAGGCGTTTGGCATGTATTTAATTCCTACCGTTATTGAGCAAACTAACCGCGGGGAGCGGGCGTATGACATTTACTCGCGGCTGTTGAAAGACCGCATTATTTTCCTCGGCAGCCCGATCGACGATCAAGTGGCCAACTCGATCGTCTCGCAGCTGTTGTTTTTGGCGGCGGAAGACCCGGACAAAGACATTTCCTTGTACATCAATAGCCCGGGCGGCTCGATCACAGCCGGCTTAGCCATTTACGACACGATGCAGTTCATCAAGCCGGATGTCTCGACGATTTGCATCGGCATGGCCGCTTCCATGGGGGCGTTTTTGCTGGCCGCTGGCGCAAAAGGGAAACGATTCGCTCTGCCGAACAGCGAAGTCATGATTCACCAGCCGCTCGGCGGCGCTCAAGGGCAGGCGACGGAAATCGAGATCGCGGCGAAGCGCATTTTGTTCCTGCGCGACAAATTGAACCGCATCTTATCGGAAAACACCGGCCAGCCGCTCGAAGTAATCGAGCGCGATACCGACCGCGACAACTTCATGACGGCGCAAAAAGCGCAGGAATACGGCATTATCGACCGCGTGTTGACGCGCGCTGATGAAAAATAATGCCGGTTCCGCATCAAAAGGGTGTCCCGCGATGTGTTGGGACACCCTTTCGTCTTGTCAGCGCTTCCCTTGATGAGGCGAGGCCGACCAACGAGCCGGAGCGCGGCGCCTCTTTTACTTCTCTTTTTGCACATAAGCCGCCAATTTTTCGACCGCCTCTTGCTCATCCGGGCCGTCGGCAATGAGCGTAATGACCGCGCCATGGCCGACCGCTAGGCTCATCAATCCCATGATGCTTTTCGCGTTGACCCGTTTTCCGTCCTTCTCTAAAAACACGTCGGCGGAAAAACGGTTCGCTTCTTGGACGAACAGCGCTGCCGGGCGCGCCTGCAGCCCGGTTTTTAATTTCACTTCGACTTGTTTTTCGACCATTCTCCATCTCCCCTTCACAGCGATTTATGGAAATCGATCGGCTTCCCCGCCCGCAGCCGCTCCGCGATTTCATCGATTTTGCGCAGCCGGTGGTTGATGCCGGATTTGCTGATTTTTCCGCCCGTCACCATCTCGCCAAGCTCCTTCAAGGTCACGTCTTGATGTTCGATGCGCAGTTTGGCGATTTCCCGCAGCTTTTCCGGCAGTGAATCGAGCCCGATCGTCTCATCGATGTACCGGATGTTTTCAACTTGCCGGAGCGCAGCGCCGATCGTTTTGTTTAAGTTGGCTGTTTCGCAGTTGACGAGCCGGTTGACCGAGTTGCGCATGTCGCGGACGATGCGGATGTCTTCAAAGCGGAGCAGCGCCTGATGTGCGCCGATGATGTTGAGAAACTCGGCAATTTTCTCCGCCTCTTTTAAATACGTAATAAACCCCTTTTTTCGTTCCAACGTTTTGGCGTTTAAGAAAAAGTATCTGTTCATTAATTCACATAGAGAGTGATTATGCTCTTCGTATAAGGAAAAAATCTCCAAATGATACGACGACGTCTCGGGATTGTTCACTGAACCGCCGGCCAAAAACGCTCCGCGCAAATAGGAACGTTTGCAGCATTTCTTCTTGACGAGCTCTGGGGAAATATCACGGATGAGCGAAAAGCCGCTGTCGATGATGTGGAGCTCGCGAAGCAAAGAGGCTGCACCGTCAGTGATGCGGACGATATACACGTTGTTTTTTTTCAGCCGCATTTTTTTGCGCACCAACAATTCAACGGCGGCCTCATACCCTTTTTTCAGCAACGTATAAATACGCCGGGCGATCGCCGCGTTTTCGGTCTGAACGTCAACGATCATCCGCCCGCCGGAAAACGACAAAGAACCGTTCATGCGCAGCAAAGCCGACAGCTCCGCCCGCAAGCAGCAAGGCTTCAACTCTAAATGGGTCAGTTCTTTTTTCGTTTCGGATGCGAAAGACACGGTACTCCACCTCCATTCGTTCCCCGCATCGGCCGGTTGGAGGTGCCATCTTCGGCGCGTCCATTGGAAGCAGCGCCTGACAGGCGGTGAACTTCTTCCCCCGCAACCTAATGGCGGGGAAGAAGCCCGAGAAGAAGGGCGGCGACTTTCGCCGTATTATGGCGGATCACTCCATCTTCATACGCAACGATGTCCTCGCGGATGACTTGCAATGAAAGCCCGCTGCTGTCGTCGCGCACCGGCTCAGCCCGCTCCGCTTCGTAGCGGCGGCGGATCGCTTCGGGAATCGCCCCGTTATTGACGATCACCGCGTCCAAAAACGGGCCGCCAAGATGAGCGTGAAGCGCCTCCACATGGTCGCTCACCGTATAGTGCGGCGTCTCGCCGGCCTGGGTCATAATGTTGCATATATATACTTTTTTCGCCTTGGCTTTGCACACTTCCTGCCCGATTTTCGGCACGAGCAAATTCGGCAAAATGCTCGTGTATAAGCTCCCCGGGCCGATGACAATCAAATCGGCGCTCCGAATCGCCTCAACGGTTTCCGGCAGCGGTTCAATATCTCGCGGGGTCAAAAACACCCTCTTGATTTTTTTTCCCGCATCCGGAATTTTTGACTCCCCGGAGACGATGGATCCATCTTCCATCTCGGCGTGCAGCACGACGCTTTTGTTGGCCGCCGGCAACACTTGGCCGCGCACATTGAGCACTTTGCTCATCTCGCGAATCGCCTTCATAAAGTCGCCGGTGATCGAAGTGAGCGCCGCCAAGATTAAATTGCCGAGCGAATGGCCGGATAAGCCGTTGCCGTTTTGAAAACGATGCTGAAACAGCTCGACAATGAGCGGTTCGACGTCAGACAGCGCCGCCAACACATTGCGCACGTCCCCCGGCGGCGGGACGCGCAGCTCATCGCGCAGCCGGCCGGAGCTCCCCCCGTCATCGGCAACGGTAACAATCGCGGTCAAATCGAGCGAATATTGCTTGAGCCCCCGCAACAACACGGGAAGCCCCGTTCCGCCGCCGATGACGACCAATTTCGCTGCTCGTTTGTCTCTCATCGGTTCGTTTCCTTTCTCCTCTCGATGTCCCGGTGTGAGATCACCGTTTTGTAGTCAGCCGAAAAATGGCGGGCGATATATTCCGCCAACGCGACCGAGCGATGCTGCCCGCCGGTGCAACCGATGGCGATCACCAGCTGGCTTTTTCCTTCACGCTGGTAATACGGCAGCATGAACGCCAATAAGTCAATCAATTTTTCCAAAAATTTTTGTGTTTCTCCCCATTTCAGCACATAGGACGACACTTCATCATCGAGCCCGGTCTTCGGCCGCATATGTTCAATGTAATGCGGGTTCGGCAAAAAGCGCACATCAAACACCAGATCGGCGTCAATCGGGAGGCCGTACTTAAAGCCGAACGACATGACGTTGACCGTAAATCCGGACTGCGCGTGTGTTGAAAACTGGCGGATGATTTTCTCCCGCAGCTCGCGCGGCTTGAGCCCGGTCGTATCGTAAATGATTTGCGCCCGCCCTTTAATTTCCTCCAGCAGCCTCCGTTCCAAGCGAATCCCCTCGAGCGGGGGCTCGTTCGGCGCGAGCGGATGGGTCCGCCGCGTTTCTTTATAGCGCGCGACCAACGTCGAATCTTGCGCATCCAAAAACAAAATTTGCGGAACAATCGCCGCTTGTTCAGACAGCTCATCGAGCGCCGCAAACAAATGGTCGAAAAAATCGCGGCTGCGCAAGTCCATCACAAGCGCGACTTTGTTCATTTTGTTCCCCGATTCCTTCACAAGCTCCAAAAACTTTGGCAATAGCGTCGGCGGCAAATTGTCAACGCAAAAAAAACCGAGGTCTTCAAAGCTTTGAATGGCCACCGTTTTCCCCGCCCCGGACATGCCGGTGATAATGACGAGCTGAATCGGCGGCGCTCCCCCGTTTTGCCCCATCTCCGCACCTCCTCTCCGTCAGCTCGGGTCAAGCCGATAGGAAAGCAACTCAAAATCTTCCGTATAGACGAACGTTCCATACAATATCCCATCGCCTTTGACCGCATACTCGACAATATGATAATCGCCCGGAGCCATCGGAAGCGACGGGAGCGCTTCGAGCTCATGCCAAGCGAGCGTTCCTTCTTCGGATGAGGCGACGTTTTCCCCGATGAACTCATCGGCAAAAAACGTAAACATCATCCACTCTGACACCGTCTCGCTTCCGTTTTTTATCACGATCGTAAATACCCCTTTCAGACGAGGCTGTTTCAAGTAGATGCCCGTCTCTTCCCGGTATTCGCGAATGCACGCTTCACGCACCGTCTCGCCCGGCTCCATTTTACCGCCCGGAGCGGCCCACCAGCCGCGCTTCGGCTTTTGCAAAAGCAATACGCGACCGTCTTGATACAATATGCAGTTCGTCACGCGTTGCAATTCGTTCACCTCAACTATGAGCCAACCCTTTGTCTAGTCGTTGCTATTTTCATTTTACCATAAATAGTTAAGCGTCTCCAATCGCGAAATGGTTGGAAACGAAAGCCGCCGGGAAACAGCGACGAGCGGGCGGCTAACCTCGTTTCTCCAATAGAAAAAACTCTGTCGCATCGGTATCGCCTTTCACACCCTCCCCCATTGCTCAAGAGAAGCAACCGTTTTTCACCGGCCTTCTCGGCGGTTCGTCAACAAAGGCGGGCGTACAAAAAAGAGGCGCGGACAGACGCCCGCGCCAACAGCAAGAATCTATATAAAAGGGGGTCAATTACTTACTTATAGCATACGACAACTGTGTTGCATTCGTGTTACAGCTGGGTTAAATCCCCATTACGGTTTTGTTGCGATTTCATGACCGGTTATTGGACTTGTTGCGCCTTCTGTTGTTCTTTCAACTCTTCCACGTAATGTTGGGCGCTTTGCGCGGCGATGCTGCCGTCGCCGGTCGCCGTCACGATTTGCCGGAGCGTTTTTTCGCGCACATCGCCAGCGGCAAAAATGCCCGGCACTTTCGTTTCCATTTTTTCGTTCGTGACAATATAGCCGTTTTCGTTTGTGATGCCAAGATGGGCAAACGGCTTCGAGAGCGGCACCATCCCGATGTAAATAAAGACGCCATCGCACGGGAATTCGCGTTCTTCCCCTGTCTCCGTATGCACGAGCGTCACGCTGCCGACTTTGCCGTCCTTTTCGTTGATTTGTTTGACCGTATGATTCCAGATAAAATCGATTTTCTCATTGGCGAACGCCCGATCTTGCAAAATTTTTTGCGCCCGCAGCTTGTCGCGGCGGTGAACGATCGTCACTTTCCTAGCAAAGCGCGTCAAATAGACGCCTTCCTCGACCGCTGAATCGCCGCCGCCAACGACGACCAAGTCTTTTCCTTTGAAAAATGCCCCGTCGCACACCGCACAGTAGGAAACGCCGCGGCCGCCCAGCTCCGCTTCCCCCGGCACGCCGAGCTTTTTGTATTCGGCGCCGGTGGCGATAATGACCGCGCGCGCTTTATACTGTTTGTCACCGACGACCACCGTTTTATATGACTCGCCGTCGATGATCTCCTTGACATCACCGTAAGCGTATTCGGCGCCAAATTTTTTGGCGTGTTCAAACATTTTCGTCGCCAATTCGGGGCCTAGAATCGTCTCAAATCCGGGATAGTTCTCGACTTCCTCGGTGTTGACCATCTGTCCCCCCGGAACGCCGCGCTCAATCATGAGCGTCGACAAGTTGGCGCGCGATGTATACACAGCCGCCGTTAGCCCAGCCGGCCCGGCTCCGGCGATGATGACATCGTAAATCTTTTCATCTGCCACAACGTCCACTCCTTCGCTCAAAAGTCGCTTCATTTCCATCGTATCCGAGTCGGCGGCCAACGTCTATTGATTTGCTCATACCGAGGCGTTTTCCGCGCAAATCCCGTCGGCGAGCGGCGGAGTTCCTCCTCAGGTGGAAGACAAAATGTTGCCCGTGGAACGTTTTCGTCAAAATCCCTCGCCGGCACGCGGTGATGTCCATCCTCAAACAGAGGGCGACCGCTGCCCATGGAACGTTTCCTCGCCCGCCCTCGCTCTTTGAAAGGGCTTCGAACGACCGCTGCATTAGCGAAAGTCTGTTTGACGGCCATCGCCGTTTATGGATCAAAACGGCGCGCTTTTCGCACGTATTTTTGCACTGTAGCCACCGAAAGACGGTATTTGGCGGCCATTCCTTTTTGCGTCACGCGCTCGCCTCGCTGACGGCGCCAAAGGTATTCCAACGCCGCCGCCCACGCTGCGCCGTTCGCAAACGGTTCATCTTGCGCCGACAAGCGGATAGCCATCGCAAAGGCGAAGCGACCGATCGCTTCTTTTTCCTCATTATGCGCCGAAAGCGCATCAATCATGCGACCGATGTTCACCGCCCGCATGGCGGGACCGTCAGCGCGGCCAAATAGAAAATAGTCGGCAAACGGGCGCAAGCGCGGGTCCGATGGAAGCAAGCGACTGATCGCCAACGCCAGTTCCGCTTTTCCTGCCTGCGGCGAACGGCTGAACAAATACAGCCCGTACAACTGGTCGGCCAATTCTTCTGTCTCAAGCCAGCGGACGATGCGCACAAGCGTCTCGTCGCCAAACGTACGCTCCATCCAAGGCCCTTCCCCACGCTTTTCCGGATGCAGCGCGGCAAAACGCTCCCACACTTGGCGGGCGAGCGGCTCATGGCCAGTATGATAGGCCGCGTAAGCCAGCCAATAGTAAAACGGCCCATCGGCCTCAAATCCGTATTTGTACAAGCGGTGCAGCCAACGAAACGCCACATCGAAACGCCCGACTAATGCCATGGTCGCGCCCAGCTTGTATTGATGTTCGCGAAAAAGCGGATACAAACCGGCCAACGTGTCGCCGAGCGCTGCGGTCTGCTGCTCATCGCGCAGATAATGGGCAAACACAAGCGCGTTGCAAAGCGCATGCAAATTGCCGGGATCGTGCGCCAGCACTTCCTCCAATTGGCGCTGCGCTCGCTCCACATCGCCGCTGTAAAAATAAGCGAGCGCCAAATTGTTGTGCGCCGGCCAAAATTCCGGGCGGCAGGCGATGATCGCCTTCAGCGTCTCGATCGCCTCCGCAAATTCGCCTTGCTCCAGCAAATAGCGGGCCCGCTCCTGCCAAGCCATGACCTGCTCCTGCTCCTCTGTCATCTCTTGAACGTCAAACTTGACCAGCTCAAGCAAGTCAGCGGCATCGTCGGCAAACTCGCCGTCCGGTTCATGCGTCAAATAGTGTTCGGCATATTGCCGCGCCTCTTGGAACAAGCCAAGACAGGCGAAATTGTTGGCCAAAAAGTAAAAACAGTCGTACATCGTTTCATCTAAATCATGGATGATGGCAAACAACCATTGATTGGAACTTTGGTATTCGCCGAGTTCCGACAGGACAAGAGCGAGCTGCAGAACGAACGAAGCGTCCCGTCCATCAAGACGGACGGCACGCTCCAAATATTTTTTGGCTTTGTATAAATCGCCTCGATCGTACGCTTTCATGCCTTTTTTAAAAAAATACTCCCCGCTCTGAATGAACGGCACAATCGTCGATTTTCTTGATGGTTGCTTCAGTCGTTTTCCCATTCTATCCTCCGTTGTTCGCAAACTTCATCGAACAACAGTATACCATATGAACAGCGAAAATAAGCAAGAAACTTCAGGATTCATCGCCTGCTTCTTGACAGTCCGCGCAACAGAAACAAGCGCGATTTTTAGGCCGGCTTGGCCGCTCGCCTATGCCTTTTTCGTCTCTTTGTTTGTTTTTTGCGCATGCCGCTCAGCCAGCGTCTCCAGCACCGCGTCAAGCGGCAGCTTTTGCTCGCGCAACAGCACAAGCAAATGGTACAACAAATCGGCCGCTTCCCATTTCAGCTCTTCATGGCTTCGGTTTTTCGCCGCGATGATCACTTCGGCCGCTTCTTCGCCGACCTTTTTCAAAATTTTATCGATGCCTTTTTCAAACAAATACGTTGTATACGCTCCTTCCGGCCGTTCGGCGTCGCGCTGGGCGATGATTTGTTCCAGCTCATGCAAAATCGCGAACCGGTCGGCCGCCGGCGTGCGCGCTGCGCCGTCAAGCGCACGGGAAAAGCACGAATACGTCCCCGTATGGCATGCCGGACCCGCCGGCTCCACCAACACAAGGAGCGTGTCGGCGTCGCAGTCGTAGCGGATGTCGACCACCCGCTGCACGTTCCCGGACGTCGCCCCTTTATGCCACAACGCTTGGCGCGAGCGGCTGTAAAACCACGTTTCCCCCGTTGCGAGCGTTTTTTCGAGCGACTCTTTGTTCATATAGGCGAGCATGAGCACTTCTTTGCTTTGCGCGTCTTGAACGATGGCGGGTACCAACCCGTTGTCGTCAAAGCGAATGTCGGCTGTCATCGCACGTTCACTCCTCTTTCTTTCAAGTACGCCTTCACTTGACCGACCGATGTTTCTTTGTAATGGAAAATCGACGCTGCCAGCGCCGCGTCTGCTTTTCCTTTTTCGAACGCTTCCCAAAAATGCTCGGCCTTGCCGGCGCCGCCCGAGGCGATGACCGGAACCGGGACCGCTTCGCTCACCCGCCGCGTCAACTCGAGGTCAAAGCCGTTTTTCCCGCCGTCGGCATCCATGCTCGTCAGCAAAATCTCCCCGGCGCCAAGGCGCACCGCTTCGTTCGCCCAGGCGACGACTTCCCATTCTGTTGCGTTGCGGCCGCCGTGCGTATAAACGCGCCAAGAACCGAGCGCCTGGTCGTACTTTGCATCAATGGCAACGACGATGCATTGCGAGCCGAAAAAGTCCGCCCCTTCGGTGATCAAAGCGGGATGGAGCACCGCGGCCGTGTTGAGCGACACTTTATCCGCCCCGGCGCGCAACATGCGTTTCATATCGTCAAGCGAGTGAATCCCCCCGCCGACCGTAAAGGGAATGGCGAGTTGAGCGGCGACGCGCTCGACGACATCGACCATCGTTTTCCGCCCTTCGTGCGAGGCGGAAATGTCCAAAAACACAAGCTCGTCCGCTCCTTGCTGATCGTACGCCTTCGCCAGCTCGACCGGGTCGCCGGCATCGCGCAGCTGGACAAATTGCACCCCTTTGACAACGCGGCCATCTTTTACGTCCAAGCACGGGATGATGCGCTTCGTAATCACCGCTCGTTCACCGCCTTCAGCGCTTCTGCGAGCGTAAATTGATTGGTGTACAGCGCCTTGCCGACGATCGCTCCGCCGATGCCTTGACCGGCGTATTCGCGAAGCGCGCGCAAATCGTCGAGCGAGCGCACACCGCCGGAGGCAATCACTTCTTTTCCCGTCGCCTCCGCCAGCCGGACCGCCGCAGCGATGTTTGGCCCCGACAGTGTGCCGTCGGTGGCAATATCGGTGAAAATAAACGTCTCCGCCCCCGCCTCGGCAAGCATCCTTCCGAGCTCTTCCGCTTTTACATTGGATGTCGCAAGCCAGCCTTCTATCGCCACAAAGCCATCGCGGGCATCAATGCCGATCACGATGCGGCGGCCGTATTTTTTCAACATCTCTTTCACAAACGGCGGGTCGGCAATCGCCGCGCTTCCTAAAATGACGCGGGCGACGCCGCGCTCCAAATAGTAGGCGACATCATCCTCGGTGCGAATGCCGCCGCCGACTTGGACGTTCACTGGAAACCGGCGGGCCGCTTCAATGACAAACCGGTCGTTGACGCGCCGCCCTTCTTTCGCCCCATCTAAATCGACCATATGAATCCACTCCGCCCCTTGGGCGGCGAACTGTTCGGCCATCGCGACCGGCGAATCGCCGTACACCGTTTCTTTATTGTAATCGCCTTGCAACAGGCGGACACATTTGCCGCCGCGCATATCGATCGCCGGATAAATCGTAAACGATGCCATCAGCCATTCCCCCTTCTTGTGGCGATGCCGACATAGTTGCGTAAGATGTGCATGCCGACCGCGCCGCTTTTTTCCGGGTGAAACTGTGTGCCAAACACGTGGCCGCGCCCAACGACCGCCGGGACGTCAACATCGTATTCGCTGCTGGCGAGCACGACCTCTTCGTCGCCCGGGACGACGTAATACGAATGGACAAAATACACATGCCCTTCCTCGACACCGTCAAGAAGCGGCGACGGACGATGAAAGCGAAGCTGATTCCAGCCCATGTGCGGCACTTTGTACGGCTCGCCGTCGTCCGTCACGCCCGGGAAGCGGACGACGCGGCCGCGAAGCAGCCCGAGCCCTTTTGTCGGCCCGTTTTCCTCGCTTTCGTCAAACAACAGCTGCATCCCTAAACAAATGCCGAGCAACGGCGTACCGTTTTCAGCCGCTGAACGGATAAAAGCAGCTAACCCTGTTTCGTTTAAAATGTGCATCGCATCGCGGAACGAGCCGACGCCGGGCAAAATGAGCCCGCCTGCCCGCGCTAGCTCCTCGTTGTCACCGCTCACGATATACGGGCAGCCGAGCCGCTCGAGCGCTTTGCTGACGCTGTATAAGTTGCCCATCCCATAATCGATGATCCCGATCATCGTCATCCCATTCCTTTCTTCGCTGATCCATGCCATCCCCTTGTTCAATAACGGTATGTCGGCATCCTTTTTACGGCGCTCCTTTCATGCGCAACCCTCTCCTTGCCTTCCCTGCGCTCGCGGAGCTTTCCCCGCAGGAAGCGCCGCCTTCGATTCGGACGCCTTCCCCGCGCCCACGAAGCTTTTCCCCACAGGAAGCGCCATCCTCGACCCGGACGCCTTCCCCGCGCCCGCGAAGCTTTTCCCCACAGGAAGCGCCCCCTCGACCCGGACACCTTCCCTGCGCTCGCGAAGCTTTTTCCCACGGGGGCGCCTCCTCGATCCGGACACCTTCCATGCGCTCGCGAAGCTTTTCCCCACGGGGGCGCCTCCTCGATCCGGACACCTTCCCCGCGCCCGCGAAGCTTTTCCCCACAGGAAGCGCCCCCTCGATCCGGACACCTTCCATGCGCTCGCGAAGCTTTTGCCACAGGAAGCGCCGCCTTCGATCGGTTAGAGCATCCCTTTCGTCGACGGGACGCCTTTGACGCGCGGGTCGACCATCGTCGCTTCATCGAGCGCCCGCCCGAGCGCTTTAAACACCGCTTCGATCATATGGTGGGTATTGCGCCCGTAATGAACGATGACATGCAAGTTCATCCGCGCCTCCAGCGCCAGCTTCCATAAAAACTCGTGAACGAGCTCGACATCGAACGTGCCGACTTTCGCCGCCGGAAATTCGCCGCGAAATTCCAAATGCGGGCGGTTGCTTAGATCAATCACGACTTGCGCCAGCGCATCATCCATCGGCACAAACGCGTGGCCGTACCGCTTGATTCCCTTTTTGTCGCCGAGTGCTTCTTTGATCGCCTGTCCGAGGCAAATGCCGATATCTTCGGTCGTATGGTGATCGTCAATATGCGTATCGCCTTTCGCGTCAACAAACAAGTCAAACTGGCCGTGTTTCGCAAACAAATCAAGCATATGGGTCAAAAACGGCACGCCGGTCTCGAGCTCCGTCTTCCCTTCACCGTCTAGCGAAAACGTCAGCTGAATGCTTGTCTCCTTCGTCGTTCTTGCGATCGTCGCCTCTCTCGCCATTATCGTTCCCCTCTTTCTCGTTTCAGCCGCATCTCAACCGCGCGCGCGTGCGCCTCCAGCCCCTCGAGGCGGGCAAACGCAGCGATTTTGTCGCCATGTTGTTTCAATGCCGCTTCACTGTAAACGATCACGCTTGATTTTTTCACAAACTCATCGACGCTCAAGCCGCTTGAGAATCTGGCCGTGCCGTTGGTTGGCAGCACGTGGTTCGGCCCGGCGAAATAGTCGCCGACCGGCTCAGAGCTGAAGCGGCCAAAAAACATCGCCCCGGCATGGCGAAGTTTCCCTAACAGCGCCATTGGATCCGCCGTCATCACTTCCAAATGCTCGGGCGCCAGCTCATTGACCGCCTCAACGGCCTCATCAAGCGTCTCGGTCACATAAATGGCCCCGTAGGTTTCCAGCGCCGCTTGGGCGATCTCGCGGCGCGGCAGCGTCTCAAGCTGCCGTTCCACCTCGCTCGCCACCGCCAAGGCGAGCTTCATTGACGGCGTCACCAAGATGGCTGACGCCCGCACGTCATGCTCGGCCTGTGACAACAAATCCGCCGCAATCTCATCCGGGCGGGCCGTCTCATCCGCGAGCACAACAATTTCGCTCGGCCCGGCGATCATGTCGATCGCCACATGCCCGAACACTTCCCGTTTCGCCAACGCCACATAAATGTTGCCCGGTCCGAAAATTTTATCGACCGGCCGAATCGTTTCCGTTCCATACGCCAGCGCCGCGATCGCCTGCGCGCCGCCGACTTTGTAAATTTCCGCCACCCCAAGTTCATACGCCGCCGCCAGCACCCCAGCCGGCAGCGTGCCGTTTTTGTTTGGCGGCGAGGTGATGACAATCCGCTTCACTCCCGCCACTTGCGCAGGAATGACGTTCATCAGCACGGACGACGGATAGGCGGCCGTCCCGCCCGGCACATACAGCCCGACGGCGTCAAGCGGCGTCACCTTTTGCCCGAGAATCGTGCCGTCTTCGTTCGTCATCCACCATGATTGGCGCTTTTGCCGCTCGTGATAGGCGCGAATGTGGGCCGCCGCTTCGCGAATGATCTCCAGCGTCTCTGCGCTCATGGACGCATGCGCGCGCTCCATTTCCGCTTCCGTCACCCGCAGCGAATCCAGCGTGACGCCGTCAAACCGTTCCGTATATTCTTTCAGCGCCGCATCGCCCCGGGCGCGCACCGCGGCGATGATATCGAGCACGGCTCGGCGCTGCTCCTCCGTTCCGCTTTCAATCGTCCGCCTTAGCGAGACGCCGCCTTGGATTCGTTCGATTTTCATGGCTTTTCTCCTTTCCATCCGATGGCTTTTTGGACGCTTTCCCCGTCTTTTGCGTCTCTCGTCTATGCACCGTTCCGTTTGCCTCACCGCTCGGGAATGACCGCCGCGAGCCGATCGACCAGCCGCTCGATCTCCCCGCTGTTTAACCGGTAGCTAGCCGGATTGGCAATCAGGCGCGACGTCACCTCGGCGATTCGTTCAAGCTCGACAAGCCCGTTTTCTTTCAACGTCCGCCCCGTGGAAACGATGTCCACAATCCGGTCGGCTAGACCTATGAGCGGAGCGAGTTCAATTGACCCGTTCAGGCGGATGATTTCCACTTGCTCGCCTTGTTCGCGAAAATACGTCGACGCGATGTTCGGATATTTCGTCGCCACCCTTGGGGCGATTTCATTCATCTTGACGCCGGGCAGCCCGGCGACGGCCAGATGGCAGCGGCTGATGCGCAAATCGAGCAACTCATAGACGTTTCGTTCTTCCTCCATTAAGACATCTTTTCCCGCTATGCCTAAATCCGCCACCCCGTGTTCCACATACGTCACCACATCCATCGGTTTCGCCAAAATAAAGCGCATTTGTTCCTCAGTGACATCAATGACGAGCTTGCGCGATTCGGCAAACTCCGGCGGCAGCGCATAATCCGCTCGGCGCAGCAGCTCGACCGCCTCGTCAAAAATGCGTCCTTTCGGCATCGCAATCGTCAGCATCCCGTCTTCCTCCCTGCTTGTCGTCATGCGTCAGCGCCACGCTCTCGCTAACGCCCCTTCCGTCAAACCGCCATCCCTTTAAAGATTGCGGCACGCCCGTCCGCAGGTGCGAACCAGCGGGTTGAATGGCTGTTGTCCGCGTTCTCCCACGTCGTGACGCTCATTGCCCCTCGCGCCCGCTTCGGCCAAGCAAATAGACGATCGACCGATAGCGCTGGCTGTAGGCGTCAATATCGCGAATGCCGGCGATATGCTGCAAGACGACGCGGCGCCCTTCCGCCCGTTTCGCCTCGGCGAGCTCGACCGCCTCCGCCAACCGCTCTTGGCTGAACACGATGCACTCGATCTCCTCGCGCACATCCGTCTCGCCAACCGCCTCGATCAGCCGATCGATGCGCAGGCCAAACCCCGTCGCCGGCGCCGGGCGGGAAAACTTCGCCAGCAACTCATCATACCGCCCGCCGTTGCCGATCGGGAATCCCACTTGCTCGGCGTACACTTCAAACAAAATGCCGGTGTAATAGCTCATATGGCTGACCAACGCCATATCGAGCTTCACCGCCTCGGCCACCCCATACGTCTCAAGCGCCGCAAACAGAGAGGCCACCTCATCGGCGGCTTGCTGCCCTTCCCCGCTCGAAGCCAGCGCTTTCGCCGCTTCGATCGCCTCGCGGCCGCCGCGCAAGGAAAGAAGATCCAACAGCCGCTTTTGATCGATCGACGAAAGCGGCAGCGACTTCACATGCTCGCGATAGCCGACATAATTTTTTTCATATAAGAAGCGGCGCAGCACACTCGCCCGCTCTTCATTCCCTAAAATCTCCAAAAAGAGCGCATTGACATAACCGATATGGCCGATGGCCACCGAAAAGCGGCCAAGCCCTACGCGCTTCAGCAGTGCGGCCATTAAGCTGATCACCTCGGCGTCGGCCGCCACCGTGCCATCGCCGATCAGCTCGACGCCGATCTGCTCAAACTCCGCTGGCCGCCCGCCTTCGCGCTGCTGGGCGCGAAACACGTTGGCGTTGTACGCCAACCGGAGCGGGTTGCCGTCCTCATACAGCCTTGACGCCGCCACGCGGGCGATCGGCGCCGTCATATCGGGCCGCAGTACGAGCGTGTGCCCTTGCTGGTCCAAGAGCTTAAACAGCCGATGATCGGCGATCGCCGACGCCGCGCCGACCGTTTCATAATACTCAAGCGTCGGCGTTTCGATAAACTCATAGCCCCAGCGCTCGATTTCTTCCGCCATCACCGAGCGCACCTGCTTTTTCATTTCATATAAAAACGGCAGCGTATCGCGCATGCCTAACGGTTTCTCAAACATGAACAGCCTTTTTGCCATGTCCCCACGCCCTTTATCAAAATACTTTAGTTTGCTAATATGGTAGAGAAGTGAAGTTATTAGTAGTTTACTCCTTTGCGGCCATAGCGTCAAGAGGAAACGCGCCATCAACAACAAATCGGTTTGGAATCGGGATGACCGTGACCAATTCAGGCACATCATACAGCACATGCTCGGTAAGGAAAAACTGGGCAAGCGTCGAAAAGGGAGGCTTATCACTGTCCAACTCGATCGGCTGCAGTCGAAATGACTCTTCGTTTCGGTTCGGGTCGATTGGCGGTGGTTGGAAAAACGAACGTTGATACCACTTCATCATCATATTTGCATCCTTTTTACGTAAAATATAGATCAAAGGCTAGACTCAAGATACCCCATATTTCATTCTAAAAAATCAGTGTTGACGCGCCATGTCAACTTCGTGATGTCCTCCCGCATGACGGAGACAGCCATCAAGGACATCCATGCAGGGTGTTGTCGATCTCACACCAAAAGGCAGTGGCCATTCCAAACCAAATGCAGCCTATAAGCAAAATTCGCATTTTCAAACCTAAAAAAGCAAAGGACGGCGTTTTCAAATTAACAAGCGAACAAATGGACCTGATTGACGAAAAAATCTGTAGGATGTACACTAAACTTAGAGAAGATCCAGAAAACCGTTCTTGACACTTCTGTCAAATTTTCTTTTCATAAGATTCGGAAAACAAGCATACGATAAATAATGCCCTTTGAGTTCCTTGAACTCAAGTGCGGCCAAAAATATTTTTTAACTGAACGCCGCATGTGCGGTCCAAAAGGAAAAGCCGTCCCGTTGTGGGACGGCTTTCTACGTGTTTCGCTGACTTTGCATCTTGTGAACTCTCCCTTATACACCTTCACCGAAAGTTGTTATTCCCATTCTCACCTAAACAGGTTAGACATGAAAAGCCCAATATCGTTTATCATATAGGCATGTACATGCGACGAGCCACACGCAAAAACAAAGACGGAACGACCGTAGCGTATCTCCAGCTTGCTCACAACGAATAGGATCCGAAAGCCAAATGGACGAAAGCGAAGGTGATGGGAATGGGAGGAATTTTGTTTGCCTAGTGATCGTCGAACTCAGGTAAACAATTCCCTCACTTTTTCTGGCCCCTCATTTTTCCAAACCAAAACCCGCCCCGTTCAATCGGAAGGCGGTTCGTTCGTGCGAACGATGCGCATCGGGCAGCCCGCGGCCACCGCCCCGGGCGGGACGAAATGATAAGCTATTCCTTGAATCTCAAGTTGTTTGTAAAACGTGATAAATCAACATTCCTTTCAATTGAAGGAATCGTGATCCGATATATGAGGTAACCAAATTGTCCCCCCAATGTGTTCAATATCACATCATCGACATCTACTGCTTTATAATGATAATTTAATATCAAAGAAATGAAAAACTGCATAGATTCAATCATGAATGAGCATAAACAAACAATGAAAGATACTCTTTTAAAGCTATTCACTCTATAAAATAAAAGTGGCAGATATATTCCTAGAGGAAGTAGCAACAAAAAGTTGCCCCCAATTTGTGCGAAACCTGTTCCAATTGAGTGTAACGATAATATTTTAATAATAGATAAAAAGGGAACGAAATTTATTGAGCTCTCGATATGACTTGCTTTTAAGTCATGTAACAACTCCTTTTGGAAGGGAATGGGGAACAAGGTAATACCAATAACAACAACAACATGGATGTAAAAAATAACAAAAATTAAACTTTTAGAAAATGGTATATTTTTATAATTTCGTCTAATAAGCAAAACAACTAAAGGAATAAAAAACAAGAAAACTATTGGGATATCGAAGGTTAACAAACAACTCCCCCCAAACATCGTTTTTTATTTTACTGCAGGGACGATCAAATGCTTTTTCCAGCAGACGAAAGATCAACTGGAGCTTATGCTATCGGATTCGCCACATTTGGGCGGTGAAACGGTATGGAGCAGTGGTGCTGTCCTCTTGCGTGTACAACATTGCCGAATCTCAACAAATCCTTTCCGCTGGACTGGAGCTTCTTTGGTCGCGGAAAGATTTCACGCCGTCGGGTTCATTGGTGACCGCGCAATGCAAAAGATTCCCATTGAACAGCTCCATGTCGCCAAAGGGATCCTATTAGTCTTTATAATCGCAAAAATTATTGTAATAAAAAATGCTGATCTACAGTTATTTTATATATAATTTGGAACCAGACTGACTCTTAACATATGTGCCATCTGATGTTTTCCATAGTTTTATATAATAGTCGCCCTCTCCTACATTACTCCAAGTAATTGTTTTATTTCCAGAGCGGGGAGCTTTACTGGAGCCAATATAATCATCTGACCAAAATCCATCTCTATATAAGGCTACGTTGAATGTATCTGTAGTGTCAAAAGTATTATTACAATTGTAATCACGACACGCTACCGAGTAAAACACTCCCACTAAATCTTTGCCACCTGTGAAACTTCTTGTTTGACCCGTTAAACTTGTTTCAAAAAAGTAAGATATAGAATAACTACTTCCTGCAGCCAAAGCTATTGTGGGCAGCACTAATGATAAACTAAGTGCAATTGACGAAAATATTTTTTCATAATACTCTCATCTCCTTTAAATCAATTTATCTCTATAAAAAGGAATATCTGCATATATTGTAAAATAAAACAAAGAATAAAATCAACAATTTTTTGTTCTGCCACCTAAAGTTTCATATTTTCATCATTGATCCTATATAAATCCGACTGGAAGGTTTAACTTATAGGGGACAAAAAACAGACTCTCTGTTTTTTCGTTTCTTTCCAGGCGTGTTGATTATCCAATAAAATCCAAAGGGTATAGAAAAAAGAGCACCTTTCCTGTAGAATGTGAGTAGCGA
>NZ_LQYX01000009.1:0-1775 GCF_001587475.1 Geobacillus sp. B4113_201601 | reverse complement strand
CTCCCTCTAGAAATGTTGATTTATCAAGGCTTTTCGGCCCCTCAGGGGTGTCCAAAAAATATTTTTCGACAAAATCTCTTACATCCTTTTTCAGTTTTGTGGATATCTTACAGACCTAGGGTGCGCTTCGCGGCCACGGCTGGTTATATTTTCCTGCCGTGGGGGGGAAGCGTATTCGATGCACCCTTTGGATCTCCGCGTCGCTGATGAGGACGAACCCTCCCATGTCTCCGGGCGTCTTCGCGCCAACATTCCCTCGTTCGGTCTCGTCATCAGGCGGAGGCCGGCCAAGCTCCTTTGGGGACTCAAGGTCGAATGGATAAAATCACGCCAGCTTCTCCGGTGTCATCTGGTTGTCCAACGATTCTTCCGTTCGCAGGGGGAGGCCTTAGGCCGCCCGTTGCACCTGGGACAAGACGTCCTGTTTCATTCGCTCCGCGTCAAACGCTTGTTTCTTCGTACAAATCGCAAACAGCACATTCAACAGCTTCCGGCACAAGGCGACGATGGACTGCTTTCCGGTCAGCGGATTGACGGATCGGGTCGTATAATACTCATGCAGCTCGCGAAACGCCTCGTTATGCCGAATCAGCGGAATCATCGCCCGAAACAGCACCGAGCGCAACCGTTTCCGTCCCCGTTTGGAGATGTGCTTTTGCCCTTTGCGCTGGCCGGAGGAGTTCTCCTTGAGCGTCAGGCCCGCCAACTTCACCAATTGGCGCGGGTCCCGATAATGGGCGAAGCTGCCGATCTCCGCCAGCAGATCGATGATCGTGGCGTCTCCCAACCCGTCGACCGTTTTCAACCATTGGTACTCCATCGTCGTTTGAACCAATGCCTTCAACTCGGCGTCCAGTGCAGCGATCTCCGCCTCCAATTGGCGGTATCGGCGGACGAGCGCGGCGATCTCAAACCGGGCCATCGCTGTCCCTTCCGTCACCCCAATCGAGTCCTTCGCGGTGTTGATCAACTCCTGAATTTTGGCCTTCTGCGGGCATTTCATCCCTTCGCTTTGCCGGTACACCTCAAGAAGCTCCTCCACCGTCCGGCCGGCCATATCAGCCGGAAGCGGCGTCCACTCCAACACCGAAAGCGCCGTTTTCCCCAAGTCACGAAACACGGTCCAAAACTCTGGAAAATACCGATCCGTCCAGCGGACGATCGCGTTTTTCACCGCCGTCTGTTCCTTGCGGAGCTTCTCTTTGAGCGTGCTCCCCACGCGCAAATCGGCTTCAATCTCGTGCAGCAGCCGGGGAACGAGGAATCGTCCGTCTTTTGCCAGTCTGGCAATGACCAGGGCGTCTTTGGCGTCGTGTTTCGTCGGCAGGTTGTCATCAAGTTCTTTCGACCGGCACACATGCGCCGGGTTGACCATGACCAACGGGATCCCGTGCTCCTCGAGGAAGTAGGCCAGGTTCAACCAGTAGTGCCCGGTCGGCTCCACCGCGACGATCACCTCTGACTTCCCAAACGCTTGCATCGCCTCCTGAATCGCTTTATACAGCTGCTGAAACCCCTCTTTCGACTGGAAGATCGGGAACGACTTGCGAAGCACGCGCCCCCGGTCATCCACGAAGCAGGCGTAGTGGGTTCGTTTCGCGATATCGATGCCCACGACAAGCGTTTGTTCCGTAACTTGATCAATTTTATAGTTTTGTGTACAATTCATCTGAAGTCCTCCTTGGCATGATGGTAGGTATTGTTTGACACCCCTGCATCATACCAAGAGGGCTTTTTTTGATCAAGTCCCCGGAAAAGCTCCTAACGGGAATGCT
>NZ_LQYX01000001.1:0-102759 GCF_001587475.1 Geobacillus sp. B4113_201601 | reverse complement strand
ATAGACAAATAATGTAAAAACAAAAGCAGGAGGCTGTCCTCAAAAGGTCGTTTTACCGACCTTTTGGGACAGCCTCGGAGTGAGGCTGCCGGCACCCAAGCCGAGCTGACAGCTCGCTGCCGAGCTGGCGCATGCGCACGGCCAAATCGCTGATCCGGTCGTCGGTCATGCGAATCGTTGGGCCGGAGACGCTGATCGCCGCTACGACACTGCCGGTATAGTCAAAAATGGGCACCGCCACACAGCGGATGCCATACTCGTTTTCTTCCAAATCGAGCGCATATCCGTTTTGCCGAACGGTCTCAAGCTCACGGAAAAATGCCTCGCGGTTGGTGATCGTTCGATCGGTATGCTTCGGCAGCCCTTTTCGCTCAATGATCTCGGCGGCCACCGCCGGCGGCAAATGCGCCAAAATTGCCTTTCCGACCGCCGTGCAGTGCATCGGCGCGCGCTTGCCGACTTTCGAATGCATGCGCAGCGTCTCTGTTCCTTCCAATTTTTCAATATAAATGACTTCCCCTTGGTCATAGACGACGAGGTGGATCACCTCATTCGTTTCCTTTTCGAGCTGGCGCAAATACGGCTTTGCCTCTTGGCGCAAATCGATCGAATCAAGCAGCTTCGAGCTGAGTTCCAAAAATTTGTAACCGAGCTTATACCGCTCCGTTTCCGGATGCTGTTCGATATAGCCGTATTGGGCGAGCGTCGTTAAAATACGATAGACCGAACTTTTGTTGATGTCCATTTGCTTGGCGATTTCCGTCACACCCAGCCCATCCTTTTTCGCGCTGACAATCTCGATAATTTGCAGCGCCCGGCGCACGGACTTGACCGTATGTTCTTTTTCCATTTCATTCACCTCGATTTGTTCTCTCTGCTCGTCATTATACACGAACAGCCGGGCGTTTGCAGGCAAAAAGAGGGCCACCGGCGCGCATGGCGCCGTCAGCGAGAAAACGGACAAATCCTACCCCTCTCTGACACGAATTCGTTCCGCAGTTTTTTCCGTGACTCGCGCCACCCCGGTCTCCACGGCGACGCGGGCGACGGCGGAAGCGACCGCTTCGACAACGCGCCGGTCAAACGGGTTCGGGATGACATAGTCTTCCGCCAGCTCTTTTGGCTGGATCAGCCCAGCGATGGCTTCGGCCGCAGCGATTTTCATCGCCTCATTAATCTCTGTCGCCCGCACGTCAAGCGCGCCGCGGAATACCCCCGGAAACGCTAACACGTTGTTCACTTGATTCGGCAAATCGGAGCGGCCGGTCGCGACAACAGCAGCTCCAGCGGCTTTCGCCTCATCCGGCATGATCTCCGGCACCGGATTGGCCAAAGCGAAGACAATGGCGTTGCGGTTCATCGTCTGCACCATCCTTGGCGTCAACGCGCCGGCAACGGAAACGCCGATAAACACATCCGCGCCTTGAATGACGTCCGCCAGTGTCCCGGAGATACGGCGGTGGTTCGTGTGCCGGGCAATCTCTTCCTTAATGACGTTCATCCCATGCGGGCGCCCTGCATAAATCGCTCCTTTTGTGTCGCAAACGATCAGGTCACCGACCCCCATCGACAGCAGCAATTTGGCGATCGCCACCCCGGCGGCGCCGGCGCCGTTGATGACCACCCGGCAATCGGCGAGCGATTTGCCGACCACTTTTAAGGCGTTCGCTAGCCCAGCGGCGACGACAATCGCCGTGCCATGCTGATCGTCATGAAACACCGGAATCCCCATTTCCTGGCGGAGCCGCTCTTCAATGACAAAGCAGGCCGGAGCGGCAATGTCCTCCAAGTTGATGCCGCCAAACGTCGGCTCAAGCAGTTTGACCGTTTGGATGATCTGCTCCGGGTCTTCCGTGTCCAAACAAAGCGGCACGGCATCGATGCCGGCAAACGCTTTAAACAAAGCGGCTTTCCCTTCCATGACCGGAAGCGCCGCCCGCGCGCCAATGTTGCCAAGCCCAAGCACCGCTGTGCCGTTGGAAACTACCGCAACGAAATTGCCTTTCACGGTATAGTTGTAAATTTCCTCTCCATCGGCACGAATTTGTTTGCACGGCTCGGCCACTCCCGGCGAATAAATGACGCTTAAATCGTTCGCATCCGTGACCGGCACTTTCAATTCCACGGTTAATTTCCCTTTCGCCTGCCGATGGACAAGCAACGCACGTTCCCGCAAATTCTCCATCGCTCATTCCCGGCTACCAACCTCGCTACATCGTTTGCGCCGTTTTGTTGTCCGTTTCGTTCTGAAACCGGCCAGTAGCAACGAGGAACTGCCCCCTTTCTATTTACAAAATTTTCAGAACAAATTCGATAAGGAAGGAACAAGGGCGCGCAGCCCTTGTTCAAGTGGTTGTTTATTGTTCCACTGCCGCAAATTTCGCTTTCGCTTCTTGACGGCGGCGGTGCAAAATCGGTTCCGTATAGCCGTTTGGCTGTTCGTAGCCGAGGAAAATGAGATCGCATGCCGCTTGGAACGCCACCGAATCGTCGTAGTTCGGCGCCATCGGACGGTAGTTCGGATCGCCGGCGTTTTGTTCGTCGACGACTTTCGCCATGCGCTTCAGCGTCTTGAGCACTTGCTCTTTCGTGCAAATGCCGTGATGGAGCCAGTTGGCGAGAATTTGGCTCGAGATGCGAAGCGTCGCCCGGTCTTCCATCAGCCCGATGTTGTGGATATCCGGCACTTTCGAGCAGCCGATCCCTTGGTCGATCCAACGGACGACATAGCCTAAAATGCTTTGGCAGTTGTTGTCAAGCTCCTCTTGAATGTCTTCCGCCGTCCATTGCGGGTTGTCGACGACCGGAATTTGCAAAATGTCGTCGCGGTAATCGCGCCGTTCGTTTGCCAGCTCGCTTTGCACAGCGGCGACGTTCACTTGATGGTAATGAAGCGCATGAAGCGTGGCCGCTGTCGGCGACGGCACCCATGCTGTATTGGCGCCGGCTTTTAATTGCGCTCCTTTTTGCTTCAGCATTTCCGCCATCAAATCCGGCATCGCCCACATTCCTTTGCCGATTTGCGCCCGGCCGCGGAAGCCGGCGGCAAGCCCAACGGCGACGTTCGATTTTTCGTACGCCTGCAGCCAAGTCGATGATTTCATCTCGTTTTTCCTGCGCATCGGCCCCGCTTCCATCGACGTGTGAATTTCATCGCCTGTCCGGTCAAGGAAGCCCGTGTTGATGAACACGATGCGGTCGCGCACTTGGTAGATGCAGTTTTTCAAGTTGAGCGACGTGCGGCGCTCTTCATCCATCACGCCGATTTTGATCGTATTCCGCTCAAGGCCGAGCAAATCTTCGACGCGGTCAAACAGCTCGTTGGCAAACGCCACTTCCGCCGACCCGTGCATTTTCGGCTTGACGATGTAAATCGAGCTTTTGCGCGAGTTCAAGTAGCGGGTGTTGCCGATCAGCGAATGTTTCATGATCAAGCTGGTAATCACCGCGTCGATAATCCCTTCGTGCACTTCTTCACCGTTGGCATCCAAAATGGCGTTGTTTGTCATTAAGTGCCCGACGTTGCGCACGAACATGAGCGAGCGGCCCGGCAGCACAAGCTCCCCGCCATCCGGCGTTTTGTAGACGCGGTCCGGATTCAAGGTGCGCGTCAACAGTTTTCCGTTTTTCTCAAACGTCGCGGTCAAATCACCTTTTATCAAACCAAACAAGTTGCGATACACGACCACTTTATCGTCGGCATCGACAGCTGCGACCGAATCTTCGCCGTCCATGATCGTCGTCACCGCTGCTTCTAAGACGATGTCTTTCACGCCGGCTTGATCCGTTTTGCCGACCGGATGTTCGCGGTCGATTTGAATTTCAATATGAAGGCCGTTGTTTTTGAGCAATACCGCCGTCGGGCGTTGCGGCTCACCTTGGAAACCGACGAATTTTTCCGGCTCTTTGAGCCCTGTCGTTGCCCCTCCTTCGATGGTCACGACGAGCTGCCCATCCACAATGGCGTACTGGACAGCGTCTTTATGGGAATATTGCGCCAGCGGCACCGCTTCATCTAAAAACTGCCGCCCGTAGGCGATCACTTTCGCCCCGCGCACCGGGTTGTACGACGAACCGCGTTCAGCGCCGTCTTCTTCACTGATGGCATCCGTCCCGTAAAGCGCATCATACAAGCTGCCCCAGCGGGCGTTGGCGGCGTTTAACGCATAGCGGGCGTTCGTCAGCGGCACGACGAGCTGCGGCCCGGCTTGCACGGCGATTTCGTCGTCCACGTTGTCCGTTGTAATCTCGAAATCTTCCACTTCCGGCTCCAAATAGCCGATGTCTGTCAAAAACGATTTGTATTCATTGAAATCAAAGCGGCCGCGATGCGCTTTATGCCACTCATTCAATTGGGTTTGAATTTCGTCGCGGCGGGCGAGCAATGCTTTGTTGCGCGGCGTCAGATCGGCAATGAGCGCGCCGAAATCGCGCCAAAACTTGTCTTGATTCACCCCGCTGTTCGGCAGAAGCTCCTCGTTGACGAAGTCGTACAGCACTTTGGCCACTTGGATCGTCCCTGTTTGTACGTACTCGGCCATCGTTCCAGTCCCCTTTCTTGTTTCTTATTACGAAACATTGTTTCTTAATTAACCTAAAAAAATGATACCATGAAAGCAAACAACGGGCAATCATTTTTGCAACATTTTCATTTGACTGGCAATGGCGCTTGTTTCGTCTCGACGCACCGCCCCGGGGTCGGAAACAGCTTGCCGGCATTGAGCAAGTTTTTCGGATTGAACACATCGCGGATCGCCGTTTGCGCCAAAATTTCCTCGTCCGTGAAAATGAAGCGCATCTCTTCTTTTTTCTCAATGCCAACGCCATGTTCCCCGGTAATCGATCCGCCGACCGCCGCGCACGCCTTGAGGCATTCGCTTCCGGCGGCAAGCGCCCGCTCCGTCTCCCCAGGCTTGCTCGCGTCAAACAGCACAAGCGGGTGCAAATTGCCGTCGCCGGCGTGGAAAATGTTAGCGATTCTCAACCCATACCTGCGGCTGATCGCGGCGATTTCCCGCAGCACTTCCGGCAGCCGGCTGCGCGGAATGACGCCATCCTGCACTAAATAGTCAGGCGAAATCGCCCCCATGGCGCCAAAGCCGGTTTTCCGGTTCGCCCACCAGCGGGCTCGTTCTTCCTCTGACTGAGCGACTTTCACTTCGCGCACACGATGGCGGCGGCAAATCGTTAAAATATCGTTGATTTGTTCGTCGATTCCAGCGGAAATGCCATCCACTTCAATGAGCAACAGCGCGGCGATGTCTTTCGGATGCCCGACCGGAAACGCGGCCGCTTCGACCGCCTCGATGGCGGTTTGATCCATCATCTCGAGCGCTGCCGGCACGATCCCGGCGGAGATGATGTCGGAAACGGTTTGGCTCGCGTCTTCGACTTCATCAAAATAAGCGAGCACCGTCTGTTTCGCCTCGGGATTTTTCAGCAGGCGGACGGTAATTTTCGTCACGATGCCAAGCGTCCCTTCCGACCCGGTCAGCAGCCCGAGCAAATCGTAGCCGGGCGGATCGGGGACGCCGTTTCCGCCGATTTCAATCACTTCGCCGGTTGGCAAGACGACTTCAAGCCCTAAAATATGGCTCGTCGTCACCCCATATTTCAAGCAATGGGCGCCGCCTGCGTTTTCCGCGACGTTGCCGCCGATCGTGCAGCAATATTGGCTTGACGGGTCGGGCGCGTAGTAATAGCCGCGGTGGGCGACTGAGTTCGTCAGCTTCAAATTGACAAACCCCGGTTCAACAACGGCGCGGCGATTTTCCAAGTCCACATGCAACAGCCGCTTCATCCGCGTTAAGCTGATGACGACTTCGCCGTTTAACGGAATCGCTCCGCCGCTTAGCCCCGTGCCGGCGCCGCGGGCGAGAAACGGAAGGTCATGCTTATGACAATAGTTGACGATTGCCGCCACTTCCTCAGTGCTGTTTGGAAAGACAACGGCCCTTGGCAAATGGCGGTGGACGGTGAACCCGTCGCAGTCATAGGCGATCAAGTCTTCCTTGCGGTACAAAATCGCCGTTTCGCCGACGATGCCGGCGAGCGCCTGAATGTGCGGGTCGTTCGTTGCAATCGGCCGCTTTCTCATATGCGCACGTCCTTCCCTTCTTCTTTTTGATACGCCCAATCGAGCAGCTGCACCGTATGGACGATTTTTTGGTTTCGGCCATGTTTCATGACGCCAAGCGCCATTTGCAGCATGCAGCCCGGGTTGCCCATCGAGATGAGTTCCACCTCTTGCGGCACGTGTTGCATTTTGCTCTCCAGCACCGCTTGCGCCATCTCCGGATGGGTGATGTTGTAAATGCCCGCACTGCCGCAGCAGCGGTCGGCGTTCGGCATGGCGACCATTTCCACACCCGGAATGCTTTCGAGCAAGGCGCGCGGCTCTTGGCGGATGCCTTGGCCGTGGGCAAGGTGGCACGCATCATGGTACGTGAGGCGCACGTTCAGTTCGGCTCGCGGCCGCTCAAAACCGGTATCATGCAGAAACTTTGACACATCCTCGACTTTGGCGGCAAATTGCTCTGCTTTTTCATGCCATTTCGGATCATCGCGGAACAGTTCCGGATATTCTTTCAACATGCAGCCGCAGCCGGCGGCGTTGACAATGACATGGTCGACATGCTGAAACGCCTCGATGTTTTGCCTAGCGAGCTTCCGGCCCGTTTCGCGGTCGCCGGCATGCACATGAAGCGCCCCGCAGCACGTCTGGTTCGGCACGATGACGACGTCATTGCCGTTTCGCGCCAATACGCGGATCGTCGCCTCGTTAATGTCGCTAAACATCACGTCCATCACGCAACCGGTCAAGATCGCGACCGTCCGCTTTGTTTCCCCCTTCGCCTTGATGAGCGGCGCGCGCTTATACTTTTTCCGCACCGGCGTGCCGACCTCGGGCAAAACGGCCTCCATCTCCGCCAAATGGTCCGGCATCACCCGCAGCAATCCGGTTTTGCGCGCCACCGTCTGCAGCCCGCTTTTTTGGTACAGCTTCAACAAGCGGCCCAGCCAATCAAGGCGCGACGGGTGCGGGAACACCCCTTTTAGGAAAAAGTCGCTGACAAACGCCTTCCAGCCTGTAAGCGGCACCGCCTGGCGAAGCTGGCCGCGCACTTGTTCAATCAGACCGCCGACGTCGACATCGGCCGGGCAAGCCGTCGTACAGGCGCGGCAATCCAAGCACGTAAAAATCGGGTCAAGCAAATCCAGCGTTAAATCAAGCTTCCCTTCCCCGACTGACTTCATCAAATGAACGCGGCCGCGCGGGGAGTGCTGCTCTTGGCCGGTTTGTTCGTACGT
This sequence comes from Geobacillus sp. B4113_201601, assembly GCF_001587475.1. Lineage (NCBI taxonomy): Bacteria > Bacillati > Bacillota > Bacilli > Caryophanales > Anoxybacillaceae > Geobacillus > Geobacillus sp. B4113_201601. The sequence continues at coordinate 95,448 of NZ_LQYX01000001.1, read as the reverse complement.
CGGGCACGACTCTAAACACATGCCGCAATGGACGCAATCGGCCCACTTGCTTGGGTCGGGCAAATCGGCGAACCGGTAGTTGCCAAGGCTCGCGGTCGCACACGCCGGACTGCCCGTCCGCTCACTTGTCATGGCGTTCATCATTAAATCCCCCCAATAAAGCGCTGATCGTTGACCGTTTTGTTTGGATCGACTTTCCGTTTGATGCCCTCAAGCAAGAAAACGTACGATGGCTTTCCGCCCCAGACATCGATGCGCTGGCGCAGCGAAAACGGCAAATGTTTCACCACCGCGTAGCCGCCGAGGCGAACTGCCGTTTGACGCAGCTCCTCGATCGCCGTCAACACGTCCTTTTCGCCGCCGCGCACGTACGCCTGACAAAGCCCATGGCCCAAACCGCCGTGCGCTTCGAGGCGGACATGGCAGCGGTCCGCAATTAAAGCGCTTTCTCGCAAGACAGAGAGCACATCCAAGTTGACAACCCCGATTTTCACTGCCGCTTCCACACCGTTTTCTGCCGGCGCCAGACGCCCGTTTGGCGCCACGGTATAAAATGTCCGCCAAAAGGCGGAAGCCTCCGCGCCGGCGAAAACGGCCATTTCCGCTGTTTGCGGCCGCAGGCGTTCGACCGACTGCTCTTGATAATGAACGGCGCTTTCCACATCCTCAAACCCGATCACAAGCGTATAAACCGGTCGTCCTGTCAGCCGCTCGGCCAGCGCCGGGTTGAGCAGTTCAAAACAAATCGGCTCCATCATCGTATCAAGGAACGAAACGGCGAACGAGCGAACGTCATGAAGATCGCCGCTTGGGAACGACAACAGCACAATGCTTTCATATTTCGCCAGCGGCCGGAGCTTGAACGTAATCTCGCTCAGCACGCCGAGCGTCCCCATCGCCCCGATAAACAGTTTGTTCATGTCATAACCGGCGACGTTTTTCACCACTTTGCCGCCAGAACGGATGACCGTGCCGTCCGGATAGACGACGCGCAGCCCGATGACCGAATCGCGCGCTGCCCCATAGCTGAGCCGCTTCGGCCCGCTGTCGTTCGCGGCAATGACCCCGCCGATCGTCGCTTCCTCCGGCCAAAACGGGTCCAAGGCGACTTTTTGCCGATACGGAGCGAGCGCGCGCTGCAACTCGCCAAACACCGTTCCCGCTTTGACCGTGACCGTCATATCGGCGGCCGCGTGTTCGACAATGCCGGCATAGCGTTCCAACGACAGCAAGATGTCCACCTGCGCCCGCTGCCCACCAAACCCCCGTTTTGTGCCGCGTCCGGCGATGGCGACTTTTTTGCCATGGCGGTCGGCATAGCGGAGCACCGCAGCGATTTCTTCCTCTGTTTGCGGATAGACCGTCACCGCCCCATCATTGCCAAGGGGATGGAACGTTTCATTCCGTTTGATTTGTTCCGAATGCAAAAACGCCTGCAGCTCCTCAAGCCATGCCAATGAAAGCATGAGCGCCCTCCTTTGTTTCGTAATAGGAAACACTGTTTCTTTTTATCTGTAAAAAAAAGCAAGCCGCTTGAACCGTTGTCTTCATCAGGAAGAGCGTTCCGAGAGGATTGGACACCTTTTCTGATCCCCCGTCATATCGACAGGCGGTTTCGCCCCAAACAACCTTTTGGGGCCGGCCCCCTCTACTTCTATTAAATCATCGCGCCTCCATTTTTTCAATGAATTTTTTGAATTTAGATATCATTTTGTTCATTCTGTCTCTTTCACCATCACGCCAACCCGCTGCTCGAGCAGCTGGATGACGGCTGACATATCCAAATCGGCCAGTCCGGCGGCGATGGCTTCGGCAAACGCTTTTTCTGCTGGAATGCCGAGCCGGCGGCCGAGGCCGATTTCATCCATCAACTCGTTCGCCAAGCGCACGTCTTTATGTACGTATTTCATCGCCCCACCGGGAGTGAATCGACGCGGCAGCACGAACTGCTCCATATGGCGGCGCAGCATCCGGCTGTCTCCGTAGCTTTCTTTTAGCAGCCGATACAGCTTCCCGGCGTCGAGCCCGTAAGCGACGCCGGCGACCATCGCTTCCGCCGCGGCGACCGAATGGACGGCGACCAAGTACTGGTTGATCGCTTTGGCTGCGCTGCCGGCGCCGCTTTCTCCTAAATATTCGACCGTTTTTCCCAACGCACCAAGCAGCGGGCGCGCCTGCTCCCACGCCGCTTGATCGCCGCCGACCATCATCGTGAGCGTTCCTTGTTCCGCCCCTTCCGGCCCGCCGCTGACCGGCGCATCCAAATAGGCGACGCCGCGCTGACGGGCCCGTTCGGCCACAAGCCGGCTCGTCTTTGGGCCGACGGTTGTAAAATCGAGGCAAACCGTTCCCGGACGGGCCGCCTCGAGAATGCCGCCTTCCCCTGTGTACATATTGATGACATCATCCGGCATCGATAAGCATGTGCAAATGACATCCGCCCCGCCGGCCAGTTCTGCCACTGTCGCCGCCTGTTGGGCGCCAAGGTTGACAAGCGGAACCGCTTTTTCTGGCGTACGGTTATACACCGTGACATTGAATCCCGCTTCCAGCAGGCGTCTGGCCATGCGCGAGCCCATCACGCCCAAGCCGATAAAGCCGACTCGTGTCATCGTCCTCCTCCTTCCTGCCGACGATATTCCTCATACCAGCCCAAACTTTCGCTGCTTTCCCGCGATGGAATGTACTCAAGGCCAATCGCTCCATTGTAGCCGCGCTTTTGCAAAAAGGCGAACATCTCGCGATACGGCAGCGCCCCCGTCCCCGGCTCATGCCGCCCGGGGGCATCGGCGAATTGGACATGGGCAATGAGCGGCTCGTAAGCAGCAAACATAGCCGCCACATCGAAGCCAAGCCGCGCCATATGATAGATGTCATACTGCAGCTTGATGTTCGGCCGGCCGAGATCGCGGATGATCGCCGCTGCTTCGGCAATGTCCGTTAAAAAGTAGCCGGGCATATCGAACGGATTGATCGGTTCAATCATCAGCGTCAACCCATGAACCGCAAGCGCTGCCGCCGCTTCGTCGATGCGGCGCATATACGTTTCCTTCGCCTGCTCGCGCGCCATCTCCTTCGGCACGACTCCAGCCATGCAATGAAGATGCGGCACACCAAGCTCAACCGCATAGCGCAGCCCCTCTTCCAGCGCCCGCTGAAACGCTTCATGACGATCGGGAAAAATCGCGAGTCCACGCTCCCCCTTTTCCCAATCGCCCGCTGGCAAATTGATCAAAAGAAGCGACAGTTCGTGTGCTTCCAACTCACAAGCAATCGCCTCCGGCGCCGCCGCATACGGAAACTGGCACTCTACCAATGAAAACCCGTGCTGCCTTGCCTTGGCAAACCGGGCGAGAAACGGCGTCTCCGTAAACACGGTCGATACATTGACGGCAAACTTCATCCTGTGACTCCTTCCCCCCCTTTTGTACTTTTTTGTTATTCTCCTCACCCCCCGCCGATTCCTGCTTCACCCCGTCCCCCCTTTCACACCGTAAAAAAAGAGCCGCACCATGTCTTCGACCAATCGCTCGTTATACAAGGAAGGGGGAATTTTTTCCGACAGCTCCCGCCATCCGTTCAAGTAAAGCAACAGCGCCTCGAATGACGAAAAACGGGCGCTGTCGTTATCCGGCGGAGCCACCGTTCTGTTTTACAGCTTGGATCTCATCGGCAAGCTGACTGAAAAAGCCGAATGGCTCCGATATGGGTCGATCTTTGCCGCTTTCGAGCCTGGAAACATCGCCCAAGGCCAAGCCGAATGGCTCCCTGTCTCCCTGTTGTTATTCGCGCTCGGCGCCCTCGGCTACACGGCAGGAATTGGCCTGTTTGCCAAGCGCGACTTGCCGCTTTGATCCGTGCCCTCGTCATAGAAAAAGGGCTGCTCCTTTTGGCAGCCCTTTTGGATGCTCAATCGTCATCGCTGGCGAAAAAACGCAAAATATAGACAAACAAGTTGATGAAATCAAGGTAAATATTGACGACAATCATCGGAATGTCCGCTTCCGTAAAACCGTAGCGAGCCAAACGGTTGATGTCGTAAATCGTAAAGCCAAGGAAAATCAAAATCCCTAGCGCCGCCACTCCCATTTGCCCGACGCTCGAGAACGGGATGAACCATTGAATGATCAACAAGCCAAGGAGCGCAAACGCGCCAAGCATCAAAAATCCGCCGAGGAACGAAAAATCTTCTTTCGTTCGCGCCGCGTAAATGGCAACGCCCGTAAACGAGACCACCGCTAGGGCAAACGCTTTGAACACCGCCGCCGCGCCGATGATGGAAATGTAATAGCCGATGAGCGGATAAAGCGTCGCCCCCGAGACAAACATAAAGGCAAACATGAGCGGATAGCCGACCGCTTTTTTGCTGCGGGCGAAGATCATCACCAAAAGCAAAATGAGTTCAAGCGCATAAAGCGGCAAATAAAGGCCGGCCGGCACCCATTGCCCGGCGTACAGCCCTGCGGTCGCGACGGCCAACGCCGCGAGAAATGAAACCGCCAACTTCGCCACCGGGCTGTGCGGACGATAAACGGTCGAATGATTCATGGCAACCCCCTCCTTTTTCTTTCTAGTTTAACATATGTTTGTTTCTTGTCACAGTCCCCTCTTTTTTCCGCCGCCATAGCCATCGCGCCATCCTTCTCCGCCGCCCCGCATTGGCCAACGTTCGATCCGTTGAAACCAGCGGGTCGCGAACAGTTTTTTCAGCACTGGCGGGACGACGAACAGGATGAAGAAAATGCGGAACATTTGGTAGCTCGTCACGATCGCAAGGCTCGCGCGCGCTTCCTGCGCCAAAATCCCCATCTGATCCATGCCGCCTGGCGCCAAAGCGATGAAGGCGGTCAAATAAGGGACACCGTGCCAGCTTGTCAGCACAAACGCGGAAGCCATAGAAAACAAAATAAGGAAAAAACCGGTGGAAGCCGCCGCAAGCATCATGTTCCGTTTCTCCTTCATACCAGCCGGCTTAAGCGTGAAACCGAGATACGCCCCCATCGTCATTTGCGCGATGTCCAATATCGGCGCCGGCAAGTCCGGCGCCGGCACCCCAGCGATCACCAGCGCCGCCGTCCCGATGATCGGGCCAAGCAAATACGCGGTCGGCAGTTTTAGGCGCTTGCCAACGAGTGCGCCGGCAACGGTAACGATGAAATACAATAAAGCAAGGCCCACCGTCCAATCCGGCCCTTGCTCGGTTCCAGCATCCGCAGCCGCTCCGGAGCTGCCGGAAAACATCGGGCCTAAAGCGATAAGCGGAACAAGAAAGACAACGCCCATAAGGCGCGTCACTTGAAAGAGCGTCACGACCGTTATGTCGACTCCTTTTAGCTCTTCGCCGAGAACGAGCATTTGCGACAACCCGCCAGGGATGCTGCCGGTGACGATCGAGCGGAGCGGAATGCCGGTTATGCGCGCCGCCGCACAAGAGAGCAGAAAGCTAAACAATAAAATCAACACTGTCGCCAACAACATTGACGGCAGCTGTCGGCCCATCTCAGCGAGCGTCGCCGCCGTCATCGATGTGCCGAGCGTATAGCCGATCGGGATGAGCCCGGCGTTGCGAATCGCCATCGGCCAATACAGCTTGCCTTTCAAAAAATGCTCCGCTATCAGCAACACCGCCGCCGGACCAAGCACCCAGTGAAGCGGGACGCGCAAAAGTGCAAATCCGATGCCGCCTGACGCTGCGATCACAAACGTCAAGGCGATGCGCATCAGGTTGTTCTTCCCTTGTTGTCCTCCCGAAGCCAAATGGAACACTTCCCTCCGCCTTTAGTGAGCGACCGTTACCGAACGATTTGAGGGCGGCGCTTGGGCAAAAAGGGACAGCAACAGCCGCTTTACGATTGATAAACGAAGAAACGGCAAACAAAAACATTCCTCTCCTGTTTGGCGGAGAGGAATTCTTCGCTTGCCCACGAACGGCAAGGAAACGTGCCGTCATCTTTTGCGCCCTTCGCTTAATCGGCAAATAAATCAGATGACAAATACCGCTCGCCGGAGTCCGGCGCCATGCAAAGGACGCGGGCGCCTTTCGGGAGCTGCTCGGCCACTTTGATGGCGTAATAGGCGCTCGCCGCGGCCGAAGCGCCGACCAACACGCCTTCCTTCGCCGCCAGTTTGCGCGCCATCTGCTGGGCATCCTCATCTTTGATCAAAAAAATGTCATCATAAATCGAGCGGTTTAAAATTTTCGGGATAAACCCCGGACCCGTGCCGGGAATTTTGTGCGGCCCCGGCTTGCCGCCCGACAAGACGGGCGAGCCGTACGGTTCAACGACATAAATGCGCAAATTCGGGATCCGCTTTTTCAATTCTTCTCCTGTTCCCGTCACCGTTCCCCCGGTGCCGGCGGTGAGCACGAACGCATCGAGCCGCCCAGCGAACGCTTCGTAAATTTCCACCGCCGTCGTATGCCGATGCGCGTCCGGATTGGCCGGATTTTCAAACTGCATCGGGATGAAGCTGTCCGGAATTTCGCGGGCGAGCCGGTTCGCCTCATCGATCGCTCCTTGCATCCGTTTCTCCGCCGGCGTCAAATAGACTTCGGCCCCGTACGCCTTTAAAATTTTCACCCGCTCGACCGTCGCGTTCTCCGGCATCGTGATGATGCAGCGATACCCGCGGGCGGCGCACACCATCGCCAAGCCGATGCCGGTGTTGCCAGATGTCGGTTCAATGATCGTGCTTTTTCCCGGCGCAATTTTCCCTTCCGCCTCGGCGCGGCGGATCATTTCCCAAGCCGGCCGATCTTTGACACTGCCACCTGGGTTAAACGATTCAAGCTTTATGTATACATCCGCCCCGTTCGGGTCCGGAAGGCGGCGCAGCCTGACCATCGGCGTGCCGCCGATCAAATCCAAAATGGACTCATACAGTTTCACAGCATTCCCCAACCTTTTGAAAGAGATTTCTGACTGTTTCATTATACATGATGCGTCCTTGTTTATTCAAACCATCGGCGCTGTTTCATGGCAGCGGACATAGACATTCCCCTATGGCTCGTGAAAAACGGATGTTTCTTTTAAACGATGGGGGAAGGTGTGAAAGGCCATTCTGATGCGACAGGGTTTTTCGATTTGAGAAACGAGGTTGGTAAGCGGCCTGCTTCCTTATATCACCACCTTCCCCCTGCTTTGTCGCCAAAGTGCCGTGCGCAGCGCACAGACGATTTTCCCCCTGTTCTCGGCCGATGTTCCCTCTTATAATGAAAGTAACAGCACGTGATCGAAAGTGAGGTGGCCTTTTTGGCAACGATCGCACAGCAGCTCGTCACCCATTTGGAAGCCCAGTTGCCCTGCTTTCTGGTCGAATGGCGGCAACAGATGAAAATTGCCAAAGATGATAAATATATCGATCTTGCCGAGCAAAACGGACTAGCCGTATTTGAACTTGTCAAAGAGGCGCTGCTCCGTTCGCCGTCCAGCGAGGCAGTGGAGTGCCTAGCCAACAAAATCGCCAAGGAACGGGCAGAAATGAACGCCGGCATCGGCGCGCTCGTCTACAATGTCAATCTAGGTCGGCGGCTCGTCATCCATCATGCGTTGACCGCGCCGCTATCCATCAGCGCGCTCGCACCGCTCATCGGCCATTTAAACGAACTGTTTGACCAATTTTTGTTTCATGCCGTCACGAAATACAGCGAACTAAAAGAGAAGGAGCTGCGCGAAAAAAACATGCTCATTGCCCGGTCGCATCAAGACCGACTGACCTTGCTCGGGCAAATGTCATCGAGCTTTGTCCATGAATTTCGCAACCCATTGACCGCTGTTATCGGGTTCATTCAGCTGCTAAAGTTTGAACATCCCGATCTTCCCTACTTAGACATTATCGACCATGAATTGCAGCAGCTGAAATTTCGCATTTCACAGTTTCTGCATGCCTCACGCAAAGAAATTGTCGAAAGTGAAAAGGAAACGTTTTCACTGCGCCGACTGTTAGAGGAAATCATCGACTTTTTATACGCGACGATCGTCGACTGCGATGTAAACATTTCGTTGGCGATCGATGAATCGATACATATTTTCGCCTATAAAGATCAGATTCGCCAAGTCGTAGTCAACATTTTGCTCAATTCGATCGAAGCGGTAAAAGAAAAGGAAAAACCGCGCCGTATCGAAATTGTCGCCCGCCGTCAAGATGCGGATATCATCATTGACATCGCCAACAACGGCCCGGCCATCCCCGCCGATATCGTCGAGACTATTTTTGAGCCGTTTTTTACGACCAAAAAATTAGGAACGGGCATCGGCCTTTACATTTGCAAAAACATCATCGCGGACCATGGCGGGGATATTTGCTGCTTTTCCAACGCCAATAGGACAACGTTTTCGATTCGTCTTCCTGCATCATCCCCCTTCCGATTGGGCATGATGGATGAAAAAAGGGGATGCTGATGAAATCGCAATGGAAGCGCTGGTTGGAACAGGCAGCAGGCGCCGTTCGCGAATGGGTTGGTCAGGAAACCCATTCATTCGCCGAGCTGGCTGAGCTGATCCGCCATCATCCTGATACCGTTCAGTCTGAACGGACATGGCTCGGCTTGACGTACCGATTTTACTCGCTGGCGCTCAAGATGGAAACAAACGAGGAGGTGAACACCATGCATCGCCGATGGAAGAGAGAGGCAGTCTTGAGTGCAGCCGCAGCTTTGGTCGTCATCGCCGCCATTAGTTTCCACCGGCCGGCGACCGAACAGAACGCCCCGGCCCCACCGCGGCTTGAGCCGTTTGACACCAAAGACAGGCGCACTCACCCGACCGTCGTCACCTTGGACAGTCTCAGCGCAGGCGAACAGCTGAAACAGCGATTGAACGGGCACCCGCGCATTCGGGAAATCCGCCACAACCGCCGCGGCGACCGAAGCCACTATTTTGCAAACGACATCATCGTCCGTTTCCGGACGATGCCGACCGATCGCGAGCTTGCGCAAATCGAGGCCGCCGTTGCCGGACGGCTTGTTCAACAGTTTGATCACGTGTTTGTCTTCCGTTCGCGCGAGCGGACATATGAAGAGATGCGCCGCTATTTCCGCACGATTCCAGCGGTCGACTATTGCGAACCGAACTACATTTACATGCAAAATGACCTTCGAGAAGCAGTGGAAAGGCCAAACGATTCGTTTTACGCCCGCTATCAATGGAATTTGCCCGCCATTGCTACGGAAGCGGGTTGGACGTTGTCGCGCGGCAGACGAACCGTACCTGTCGCCGTGATTGACAGCGGCGTCGATTTGACTCATCCCGATTTGGCCCGCCGCCTCGGTCCCGGGTACAACGTGTTGGCCAACGATCGTTTGCCGGCAGACGAAAACGGTCATGGCACCCATGTTGCTGGCATCATCGCCTCACAGCCAAACAACGGCGAGGGGATTGCTGGCATGACTTGGCTGAACCCGATTCTGCCCGTTAAGGCATTGAACGCCGATGGCTATGGAACAAGCATTGACGTGGCGAAAGGAATCCGTTGGGCGGTCGATCACGGCGCCAAAGTCATTAATTTGAGCCTTGGCAATTACCAACCTTCTTCGGTGCTGGAGGAAGCGATTCGTTACGCCGATCAACACGATGTCGTCCTTGTGGCCGCTTCCGGCAATGACAGCACGTCCCAGCCGAGCTTTCCGGCCGCTTACCCGGAAGTGATCAGCGTCGGGGCGGTAGACCCGGATCTTTCGTACGCGTTGTACTCCAACTATGGCGATTATGTCGATGTCGTCGCGCCCGGGACGAACATTGCCAGCACGTTTGCCGGACACCGGTACGCCGCCCTTTCCGGCACGTCGATGGCCGCGCCACACGTCGCCGCGCTCGCCGCTTTGATCCGCTCTATCAACCCGCGCCTCACCAACGACGAGGTGCGCCGCGTGATCATTCAGAGCGCCGTCGATTTAGGCGACCGCGGAAAAGACCCGTATTATGGTTATGGGTTGATTAACGTTTACCGTGCGCTTCAGCTGGCAAAAGCCTCCGCTTCCTAAGAAGCTGGAAAACGGGTGTTTGTCTTGAGCAAGGGGGAGCGTGTGAAAGACGATCCTGATGCGGCAGAGCTTTTCTATTTGAGAAACGGGGTTGAAAAGCAGCGTGCTCCGTTAAATCACCAGCCTTCTAAGCACCGCCATCCTGCGCTGTGCGGCCAACCATTGAATGGCGCAAAAAACGATGGGGCGTTGTTACCTCCCCATCGTTTTTTGATGTGTCAATATCGTCGTGACAATGCCGACAACGGTGACAACGACAAGCGAGTGAACAAATGGCACAGCATCGATGAGCAAGCTTCCGACCGAAATAATGCAAGCATCAATAACAAAGATAATGACTCCCACATTCCAGTTCGTCAATCTGGAAATAAACTGGGCAAGCAAGTCGGTGCCGCCCGTGCTCGTCTCTTCGCGCAGCATCACACCGATGCCCATACCGACGAACGTCCCGCCGATGACTGCGGCTAAGAGCGGGTCTACGGTCACAATGCCGCGCAACCCCGACAATACATCGATCATCCACGAGGAGAAAAGAAGGCCGTGCAAACTGTTGTAAAAAAACGGACGGTAATAAAACCAAGCCGCCAAATAAAGAGGAACGCTTAAGACGATCATCGTCAAGCCCGCTTGAACGTGCCAGACGTATTTGACGATCAGCCCAAGGCCGATCATCCCCCCGTCAAGCAAATGATGGGGAACGAAAAAAACGTTGATCCCGATGCCGAGCAGCACGCTTCCCCCAACGATTGCCGCCAGTTTTCGCATCACCATGGTCGATCCCTCCGCCCCATTGGCCATTCGGCCAGCCCAAAACGAACAACGTGTCCCAGTAGTATGTATATGGCTTTTGCCGGCCACGTTTGTCTCTTTTTTGCTGCGCCGGCGCGAAGAAACGGCGGATCGTTTAGCGGCTTGCGAACGAAAAATAAGAGGCTAGGCGTCAAGGCCTAGCCTCTTATTTTTGCGCTTTTGTCTCCTCGTCGTCATCGATGATGCCTTTGGTTGCGTTTTTAAATTCACGCAACGTCTTCCCGGCTGCCCGACCTAATTCCGGCAGCTTTTGCGGACCAAACATCAACAAAGCGAAAAAGACGATGAGCGCAATTTCTCCAAAGCCGATACTCATATTGGTCACTCCAATGTCCAACATCGTTTCTCAAGATATTATAGCATACCAAGGTCAGGCATGTCATCGTCTTTCCCTTTGGCGTTAATGATTTGTAACAGCTGCGTCATACCCTCGGTTTCATGCCGACCGTTTTTCACCCAATCATCACCTTTCTGTGGCAAACTCATGTCATGGACAGTGGCCATGTCGTTGACTCCCCTCAAAAAAAAGAGGATCATTCGAATTCGTGTAATACAGAAAGGAGGAGAAACACTATGAAGGAGCGGGATTACTATTTTGACAACGCCAAATGCGCGTTAATGCTCCTCGTCGTGTTTGGCCACTTTCTGCGCCCGTACATTGACGGCGTCTTATGGGTGCACAGCTTGTATACGTGGATCTTCTTCTTCCATATGCCGGCATTCATCTTCATTTCCGGCTACTTTGCTAAGCGATTCTATGAGCAAGGCTACTTGCCGAAAATCATGAAAAAGCTGCTGTTTCCGTACTTGTTGTTCCAGTTTCTTTACTCTATCTACTATTTCTTCCTGTACGATCAATCGTCGCTCGAACTCGACGTATTGACTCCGCATTGGAGCTTATGGTTTTTGCTTAGCCTGTTCAGTTGGAACGTTTTGTTGCTCTGGTTCGGACGGCTGCCAAAATGGGCGGCGCTGCCAGCCGCGCTTTTGCTTGGGCTTGCCGGCGGCATGATGGAAGCGGAAAAATGGTTAAGCTTGTCGCGAACGCTCACGTTTTTTCCGTTCTTTCTGCTCGGGTTTTTCACGCAAAAGTCGTTGATCGAGCGCTTGTTCGCTGTTCCTGTGCGTCTCGTCTCCCTTGCGGTGCTGGTCGGAATGTTCCTTCTGATTCACTTCGGCTTTCCGGACCTCCCGCAAGATTGGCTGTATGGTTCGAAATCGTACGATACGCTCGGCGTTTCCGAACCGACGGGCATCATGAACCGCCTCGTCATTTATGCGGCCAGCTTGGTAATGATGTTCAGCTTTCTGGCGCTCATCCCGAGCCGGCGCTTCTCCTTTTCCGTGCTCGGGGCGCGCACGTTTTACATCTATATCTTGCACGGGTTTATTTTAAAATATTTGCACGAAACGCCGTTCCCGGATTTTATTATGGATGTGCACGGCTATCCGCTACTGCTCGGCTTGTCGATCGCCGTGATGCTCATCCTCGGCAGCCAGCCGGTCATCCGGCTCGTGCGGCCGCTGTTGGAATGGCGGCTGCCGAAGTGGCGGCAGACCGCGTCATAGCGTGCAAAAAGGGTGTCCCGCAACAGATCGGGACACCCTTTTCCATGCCTTCTTGGCGAACATGTTGGTCGAGGAACTGAAAGCGCCCCCAACGGATCGAGACGCTCTTTTTTCCATGCCATCTATACGTGCTGACTCCTTCGAACGAGTCGCTCGTGAAGGCGGACGATTTTTCAGCTCGCCCTCGCTTGTAACAGTCTCGCCGCCGGTTTAGCGCGAGCGGGCGGCTTGCACCGCCGCGGCCAGCGCGGCCGCCACCGCTTTTGGCTCCGAAGCGGAAGCGATGGCGCTAATGACGGACACACCGTCCGCTCCGGCTTCAATGACCGCTTGCGCATTGTCAACCGTGATGCCGCCGATGGCGACAATCGGAATCGCGATTCCTTGTTCGCGCAAGGATCGGAGAATCTCCGGTCCTTGCGCCTCGTTCGCATCTTCTTTCGAGCGGGTCGGATAAATCGGACCGACGCCGATGTAGTCGGCGCCCGCCTCAATGGCCGCTCTCGCCTCCTCGACATTATGAGCGGAAACGCCAAGAATTTTGTCGCCGATCTTCTCCCGCACGCGCCGGGCGTCTTCATCGTCTTGGCCGACATGAACGCCGTCGGCATCAATGGCGATGGCCAGCTCGACATCATCGTTGACGATCAGCGGCACGCCATGCGCGCGGCAAAGCCGCTGCAGCTGCCGAGCCAGCGCTTCCTTTTCTGCCCCCTGTAAAGCTCCCGCTCCCTTTTCGCGAAATTGAAACAGCGTCACGCCGCCGTCAAGCGCTTCTTTCAACACGTCGACAGCCGGCCGCTCGCTGTTTTGGCTTCCCATAATGAAGTAAACGGCCAGCCGCTTTTTCATCTCCTCCCTCGCGATGCGCGCCATCGACCTCACTCCCCGTATTGCCGGTAAGCCCAATGATTCGTCGGCCCGTGTCCATGGCCGATGCCGAGCGGATGGGCGATCGCTGATTGCACAAACGCTTTCGCCGTCCCGACGGCATCGACCGGGTGTCTTCCTTTTGCCAGCTCAGCCGCCACCGCTGCGGCGAACGTGCAGCCGGTTCCGTGCGTATGACGCGTATCAATCCGCTTACTTTTAAAATACGAAAATTCGCTGCCGTTATACAAAAGGTCAACCGTCTCCTCGCCCTCATCGTCATGGCCGCCTTTCACGACGACATAGCGGGCGCCCATGCGGTGGAGAAGGCGCGCGGCTTCGCGACGGTCATCCATCGTCCGGATCGCAACACCCGTTAGCGCTTCCGCTTCCGGAATGTTCGGCGTAATGACAAGCGCCAACGGCAACAGCGCCTCTTTCAGCGCCGCCACCGCCTCTTCCTGCAACAGCGGCGCACCGCCTTTGGCGATCATCACCGGGTCGACGACCACCCGCTCCCATTGATGCTTTTTCACTTGTTCGGCAACGGTGCGGATGATCTCAGCGCTAAAGAGCATACCCGTTTTGACCGCATCTGCCCCTAAATCCGTCGCCACCGATTCGATTTGGGCGGCAACGGCTTCCGCCGAGAGCGGATAAACTCCTTGAACGCCGAGCGTATTTTGCGCGGTCACCGCCGTAATCGCCGACATGCCGAAGACACCGAGCTCTTGGAACGTTTTCAAGTCGGCCTGAATGCCGGCGCCACCACCGCTGTCCGACCCAGCAATCGTCAACGCTTTATAGACGGTCATCGTTCTTCCTCTCCTTTTCCCTTACCGTTGTTCGACCCGGCCGGTACGCTTCACATCATCGGCTGTCGTATGCGCGAGCGCATCCAAAAACGCTGCTTGGAAGCTGCCCGGGCCGCGCTCTCCCGCCTCCGCAGCCGCCCGTTCCGCCGCAACGCCATAATACGTAAGCGCCGCCACCGCCGCCTTGACCGCATCGCGCTCAACGGCCGCAAACGCTCCGATGACCGACGTCGCCAAACAGCCGGTGCCTGTCACTTTCGTCAGCAGCGGGTGCCCATTGCCGACCACATAGACGGCTTGCCCATCGGTGACGACATCTTCTTTTCCCGTAATCGCCACGACGGTGCCAAGCTCGACGGCCGCCCGTTTGGCCAAAGCAACCACATCTCCGTTTCCTTGGCCGGCATCAACCCCTTTAATCATCCATCGTTCACCGATCATATTGGCGATCTCCGCCGCATTGCCGCGTACAACCGCGAGTTTGATCTGTTCGGCGATACAGCGCGCCGTCTCCGTTCGGTAGCCGGTCGCTCCGACACCGACCGGATCGAAAATGACGGGCACACCAGCCTCGTTGGCCGCCCGGCCAGCCATAAGCATCGCCTCGACTTCGGCCGCGTTCAACGTTCCGATATTCAACACGAGCGCCCCGGCGAGCTTCGCCATCTCGGCCACTTCCTCTTTCGCATACGCCATCACCGGCGAAGCGCCGAGCGCTAAGAGTCCGTTCGCCGTAAAGTTCGTCACGACGACATTCGTGATATTGTGGACGAGCGGATTCGCTTTTCGCACGCGCTCGAGCAGCTCCGCCCCTTCATACCGATGGCTCATTCCCGAATCCATCCCCCTTTTCACTCGACCTCTTTACCGCTGTCTCCGGCTTAGCAGCGCCAACATCACAACAATCTTCCTGCTAACGAAGCCAGCCATTCGTCCCATCCATCAGTCTACTCTTTCTTTTTTTCAATTGCAAGAAAAGAAAAAAAGGTGGCTGTCAACACCGCCTGATTTACTACTTCTTCAACGGCCCTCCCGCCGGTTTCAACGCTTCGAGCTCATCGGCCGCCGATGATAGCCGCTGCGGCAGCGGCCAGTTCCACAGATCGAGATCAACGATATAGCGCGGCCGCCGTTTTGTTTCTTTATACATTTTCCCAATATATTCACCGATCAACCCGAGCGCCATCAGCTGCAAGCCGCCTAACAGCCAAATGGAGGTAATGAGCGATGTCCACCCTGTCGCCGTATGCCCGGCCCATTTAAGAAAAAGGAAGTAGGCTCCAAAGGCGAGGCTGATGACAAAAGAGAACAACCCGATGAGCGAAATAAAGCGAATCGGGGTGACGCTAAACGAGGTCACTCCATCAAGAGCAAACGAAATCATCTTTTTCAATGGATATTTCGTTTGCCCAGCCAGCCGCTCCTTCCGATCGTAATAAACGGCCGTTGACCGGAAGCCAAGAAGCGGGACGATGCCGCGCAAAAACAAGTTCACTTCCCCAAACTGTTCCAGCGCGTCAACCGCCCGGCGGCTCATGAGGCGGTAGTCGGCATGATTGTAAACGAGGTCGACGCCAAACATCTTCATTAACCGATAAAATCCTTGGGCGGTATGGCGTTTAAACCCCGTGTCCGTGTCGCGGCGCCGACGTACGCCGTAAACGATATCATAGCCTTCGCGAAACTTTTGTACAAACTCGCGAATGGCCGACACATCGTCTTGCAAGTCAGCGTCGATCGAAACGAGGCAATCGGCGTGCGCTTTCGCCGCAAACAGTCCGGCCAACAGCGCGTTTTGGTGACCGGCGTTGCGCGCTAGTTTCAGTCCCTTCACTTCCGGATAGCGCAAGCTCGCCTTGTAAATGAGCTTCCACGTGCTGTCGCGGCTGCCGTCATCGACGAACAGGAGCGCACTTTTTGGCGAAATGAGCCGCTCTTCGATCAGCTCTTCGCGCAACGCCCGCAAGCGGCCGATCGTCTCCGGCAGCACTTCCTCCTCATTGTAGCACGGCACGACAATAGCCAAGATCGGGTCAGACATGTCATCTTCCTCCTTCCCGCACCACTTTGTATAAGTAGATCGTCCAAGCCGATTCATCAGAGCGGAACACCCGTTCAAGCCGAAGGGCGTTTTCCGCTGCGTTTTCCATCGGCAGCGCCGAAAAAATGTAGCGCCCGCCCATCTCGTAAAACGCCTCCGTGTTCAATTCAAGATGGCGGATCGTCCGTTTCGAGTTTTTCATAAACATATAGCGCTTGCCGAGCTCATCGACGAACACGTAGCAGCGCCCGCCCCACTCATCGAAATACTCGCGCAGTTTTTTGTTTTTTTCGAGTTCTTTGGCAATGATGCGGCGGAAGCGGTATTTATATTCCAACGGATAGAAATTGTTGTACGTATCAAGTGTGTAAAAGCCATTGTATTGCGCGATCGCCGGATGGATGCCAATGCTGGCGACGCGGTATGTATGCACAGGGCGGCCGATATACTCGCGGATGGCCGCAAACTGCTTTTCGGCGTAAAATTCGCGGAACGACGGTTGATTTCGGTAGACGATTTGCTCGTTGTACGAGATGAGCACCACCAGCTGCAAACCGATGGCCGCCGCAGCGACCGCCCGCCACTTTCGTCCTTCCTGCCAAACGATTTTCAGCGCCATCGCAAACAAGACATAAATGACCATCGGGCGCAAGAAATGATAGCGGGCAAAATTGAACTTATCGAGCAAATCAAATCGTTCGGTGAGCGGCAGCCATCCTTTGTAAAACCAAAACGCGTACCACGTAGACAAGGCAACGTTCAGCACGTGCAGCACGACAAACGGCGTTTCCTGCCGCCAACGCTTCCGTTTCCAAACGAAATACAAGGCGATCAACGTCACCGGCAAGATGACGAGCCCATGCACGGTCATCACATGCGTGTGCCCGAGCACGTAGTTTTTGAACGTCAAGCGGATGACGCGCCAAAGCGGCAAACGGGCGTGGAAATACTCGTCACGGCTCGTCGGTTCATCAGAAAACAACAGCGAATGAACGAGCCGGTAATCGACCGCCAAATAAAGCGTTGTCATATAGGCGATCGCGGCGAAAAACCGCCAGTTCCAGCCTTTGCCGCGGATGACGTCCACAAGCCACCAAACACCGAGCGCGCTTAAGAAAAAGAAAAAGCCGAGAACAAAACTGGAATACAGCGGCAAGAACGTCAACACCGCCCAGTTCACCCATGAGCGCTCGCCGTTGCGGATGTTGAAAAACGCCCAAAGCGCAAGCGGCATGCCGAGCGTGCTTAACATGCCCGACGGCCAAAACGGGGTCAAGGCAAACGTCAACGCAGCACCGATGCGAATCCATAGCCAACGCCGGTCTGGCAAGACATGCGTTTTCAACAACAAATCCATGCCGATGAACGCAAAAATGCGAGTGATCGCTTGGCTCATTCCGTAGGCATACACGGACGGAAACAACGCATGGAGCCAAACGATGCCGCTGAATTCCGTGCCGAACGCGTTGCGCGGCAGCCCGTTCATGATTTGCGGAATGATCCCATCGACCGGCCCGAACAATTCGCCGCTGCGGGCGAGCACTTTATACCAAGCGATGTTCGAGTCCAAATTGTCGTGAACGCGCAGATGGGCATCTTCACCGAGGACAAAATACGGCGACACGTACAAGGCGATGGCAAGCAGCGAGAAGAACAGGAGTCGCTTTTCAATCGCCGGCACCTTTTCTCCTCCTTTCGCCCGGCTCATGTCTTTCCTTATTTTTCAACATATCAGGAAAATTATTCATGATGATGGAAAAAAACGGGGGTCAAATAAAACCCCGCTGGCGGCTCGGCTAAGCCAAGCGACAGCGGGTTTCGCATTCATCTCTTCAAGGAAATGACGTTAAAGACAGACAACCTGTTTGGCCGACCCGGCACTCGGAACGATGCCGCCGTATGATCGGCCAACTCGTTTTTCTTTCGGCCTTGTTAAGCGGAGAACAAGGCGGCCGGATTGCGGATAAATATTTGCTCCAGCTCCTTGTCGCTGATTCCTTCGTTTTTCAAAACTGGAAGGATGTTTACAAACAAATGCTCGACATGCCAGTTGATCATCATTTCCGCAAACGGTTCCGGCAGCGTGAACGGGCGGCCGAGCCAAAGGTTGACCGTATCATGGGAAAGCATGATCCGATCGGCATATCCGTCGCGGAGAAGGGCGAGCAACGTCTGCACCCGCTCCTTGTCCGTCGGTGCGCCGACCATCCCTTGAATGCCGAAACGGTCAAAAGCGATATAGACGCCGTAAGCGAGCGTGCGGCGGTGGTAATCGGGGTCGGTGTTGCCGCACATATGGCCGATGACGATTTTTTTCGGATCGGCGCCGTGCTCAAGCAAATAGGCAGCTTGCTCCGGCCCCATCGTTCCTTCTTGCGTGTGAGTGATGATGACCGCGCCCGTTTCTTTTTGCGCGCGGGCGGCAGCGCGGAAAAACAGCTTCTCATACTCGGTGATGCGCCCTTTGCTCGAGGCGAGCTTAATGACGCCGGCTTTGATCCCCGTGCCGGCGATGCCTTCGGTCAATTCGGCCATAAACATATCATAAATATCGTCCTCAGCGGTACCGAGCAGCTGACGGAACTTGAAATACGGCGGCGCCCCTTCCCCTTCATAGTAATAGCCGGTGGCGCAAATGATGTTCAGTCCGGTTTCTTCAGCGACGCGCCGCAAAAACGCCGGATTGCGCCCGCAGTCGTTCGGCGTCGGGTCCACGACCGTTTGGACGCCGTGCCGTTTCATTTTCTCGGCCGCTTCGATCGCCACGCGCAGCGCTTCGTCTTCGCGGAATGGGCCGCGCGTCACATCGCCTTGAAACCCCGGATAACCGAACAGAAAATGCTCGTGGATGAGCGTTTTGCCAAGCTGGTCCGCCGGCACCGGACCAAGAACCGTCTCGACCGTCTTCGCCATCAGGCGTTCGCCCCTTTCCCCGCTTTTTCATATTCCTCTTCCTGCAATTTTCGCCAAAGCAGCTTGCCGCTTGACGTCATCGGCAGCGACCGACGGAACTCGACGAGGCGCGGGTATTTGTACGCCGCCATTTGCGTTTTCGCCCACTCGATGATCTCCTCTTCCGTCACGTTGCCCACATACTCGTCGTGAAGGACGATAAACGCTTTGACCGTTTCGCCGCGGCGTGGATCCGGCACGCCGACGACGCACGCCTGCTGGACGGCCGGATGTTTGTAAAGGAGCGATTCAACCTCAGTCGGCCACACTTTATACCCGGAAGCGTTGATCATCCGTTTGACGCGGTCAACGATGAAAAAGTAACCTTCCTCATCCATCCGCCCGATGTCGCCGGTGCGGAAAAACCGCTTGCCATCCAATTCGATGAACGCCTCTTCCGTTTCCTTCTCACGCCGGTAATAACCGCGGAACACTTGCGGGCCATGGACAACGATTTCCCCGATCTCGCCAACGCCGAGCTCTCGGCCGGTCGCCGGGTCGATGATGCGCGCGTCGACATCGAAAGCCGGCACGCCAAGGCATTGCAATTTCGGGCGATCCGGCGGATTGAAATGCGTCTGCGAAATGGTTTCCGTCAACCCGTAACCTTCAAAATAGCGAACGCCGGTCTGTTCGAACAATTTTTCCCCGACCGCTTCCGGAAGCGCCGCCCCGCCGCCGGAAATGCTGGAGAGCGAGGAAATGTCATACCGGTCAAGCGCTGGATTGGCCAAAAAGTCGATCAGCATCGTGCTGATGTTCACCCAATGCGTGCAACGGTACAGCTCGATCAACCGAGCGGCCGCATCCCGATCCCAGCGCGTCATGAGAACGATCGCTGCGCCGGCGAAAATCGGCGTATGCATGCTGTGAACCATGCCGGTAACGTGGAAAAACGGCAGCGTCGCCAACGCGACCGAGTCGCTCGTCACATCGCCCCAATGGTAAGCGCCGACGATGTTCGCGTTCACCGTCCGGTGTGGGTGGATGCATCCTTTTGGCACCCCGGTCGTCCCGGACGTGTACGGCAAAACGGCGATGTCATCGACATGGCCGCGGTATGGAAGCGGCGGCAATTGGGCGGCAAGGCAGTCTGTCCACAAACGAATTCGCTCATCGCGCCAACCTCGACGCGGCGCCGCCACTTCCGCCGGCAAGGCGACCGGTGATTCAGCGGACGCATAATCGGAGTACGCCGCGGCGATAACGTGCTCAAGCGGCGTCCGGCCGAAAAGCGGAACGACGTTATCAAGCAGCTCCTGTCCTACCAAGGCGACTTTCGTGTCACAATCGTTGACGTAAAAGGAAAGCTCTTCTGAGGTGTTCATCGGGTTGATCGGCACGACAATGGCTTCGGCGCGCAAAATGGCGTAGTAGGAGATGATAAATTGCGGAGAATTTTGCATGTACAACAGGACGCGGTCGCCCGGTTTGACGGACAGCGTTTGCTGCAAGTAGCCGGCAAGCGCGTTGACGTCATCAAGCAGCTGTTTATACGAATACGCAGCGCCGTAATAGTAAAGGGCCGGTCTGTTTGGATAACGTTTCACCGTTGTTTCCAGATGGTCCACAAGCGTCGTCTCGGGCACAGCCAGCGTTTTCGACAACCGTTTTGGCCAGTACGGATAATGACGGGTATTCATCTCATATCCCTCCTTATTTTTGGCACGATCACCGCCAGAACCGCTCTTAGGCCAAAGACAGCGATGATCAACGATGAGGTCCAAACCCATTCTGACCAGTTGGTATGCGGGCGGCTGCTTTTATTGTACGCGCTTTCATTTTTATTTTCAATAATATTCAGAATATAAAATAACAAGATCTTCTCTGCGCTTACATGTCCATGCGGAGCCCCCGCGCAAACGAGGGCGGGCCAGCGACATGCTCTTGATGGATCCAACCTATATGCCGACAGGGGATAGGTGACGCAGGCGACAGCAAACGAGATGCTCTTGGTTGATGAGGCGTTCACTGTGACGCGGCCGACGGGGGGAAAGAGGGAGATGAATCGCCGGCGGGCCTTCCTTTTGCTGCTCGCCTGTTGCCTAACGCCAAAGGGCGGGATCACCCCTTGGCGTTTTGACCGATTCATTTCCCCCTTACACCGCATCTCTTCCTTTGCCCGAGTCGCGAACGTCCATCAACGCCGGCGGATACGGAGCAAAATAGCGCTGCTGCAACAAATACTCGTTCTCTTCACGAATGGCCCACGACTTTAACACGCTCGTCACGCTGCTGAGCGGAAGTTGGTGCGCCCGATACTGGGCGAGGAGTTCAAGCACGTATTGCTTTTCCTTTGCCGACATTTCTTTTTTGAAATATCCCATCAGATGTTGACAAACGTTCACATGCGAGCGCCGCTGCGGCGCGCGGGCAAACAGCGCGTGCAATCCTTGCTCGTACGCGTTTAGCACCTCCTCAATCGGGAGACGTTCACGGTTGGCCACCAAACGACCAAGCTGCTTTAAGCCGGTCTGGCTGTACGCCATAAACAAGTATTTATGTTCGGAATGAAAGCGCACGAGCGCACGCATTGATCGTTCCGCTTTCACTTCCCGAAACAAGGCGAGCGAGAACAATTTGGTCAAAAAATGTTCGCGAATCGCCGCATTCATCAAACGTCCTTCTTCTTCAATAACCGCATAGGGAAAGTGGCGAACAGCCTGTTCCGCGAACATTCCCATCCCTTTTTCGACCGGCATGGCCCGGTCTCCTTCGTGATAAATTTTCACTTCTTTTATGCCGCAAGTTGGTGAGCGGCCTTTGAAAATGAATCCGTCCACTTCACCGATCATCTCAAGAAACTCGCGAGCAAACGTCTTCATTTCCTCCGTCCAATCGCGATTGGACGCGGGCTGCACCAACCGTTTTTCCTCGCCGCGCTTGACCAACCGCACCGTCTCCCGCGGAACACCGAGTCCGATGGCTACCTCTGGACATACCGGAATGAAGCGGGCGACATCGGCTAAACGAGCGACCAACGAATGATGAATGATATCCCCGTTATAGCGACAAGCGGAAAAACCTAGACACTCGCTCACCACCACAACAGGAGTGGCATAATACATCAGCACCCCTCCTTTCTCCCGCCATTCTCCCTTTATTGTACCCGAAAAAGCGATCGACTGTCATGAAGGAAGGGAAAATCGCCGCGCCGCCGCTCTCAGCCGCTTACGTTCCTCCCGCTGCTTTGTCTATCGGTGATATGGGGCGAACGGCAATCCCTTCGTTTTGCAATGCCGCATGCAACCGTCGGGCAAACCGGACCGCCTGTTCGTTGTCGCCGTGCACGCAAATGGTGTCAGCGTCGATCGCCACTTCTGTTCCTTGCACGGAACGAACGCGCCGCTCGCGAACGATCATGAGCACTTGCCTGATGGCCTCCTCTTCATCAACAATGACGGCTTCGCGGCAGTTTCGCGGCGTGAGCGCGCCATCGGCCTGATACGTGCGGTCGGCGAACGCCTCGCTTGCCGTCCGCAGCCCATGCGCTTGACCAGCGCGGATGAGCTCGCTGCCTGCCAGGCCGTACAAGACAAGCCCCGGATCGACATCCCGCACGGCCTTGGCGACCGCTTTGGCTAAGGCGGCATCGGTTGCCGCCATATTGTACAGCGCCCCGTGCGGCTTGACGTGCGTCATCACGCCGCCTTCCGCCTTGACGAACGCTGATAGCGCGCCAATTTGGTAGACGACGTACGCATACACTTCCTCCGGCGAAACGGCCATCATTCGCCGGCCGAAACCGAGCAAATCGGGGAATCCCGGATGGGCGCCGATGGCGACGCCGTGCCGGATGGCGAGCTGCACCGTTTCCCTCATGACGAGCGGATCACCGGCGTGAAACCCGCAAGCAATGTTGACGGACGTGACATACGACAAAATCTCCTCCTGTCCAAGCCGATACACGCCAAAACGTTCACCGAAATCGCAGTTCAAATCAATCGTTTTCACTGTTCTCTCCTCCATTGGCAGCGAATGGCGGCGATCCATCGGCTGAGCCGCCGCTGTTGTTCGCTATAAAGTCGCAACGCTTCTTCGCGCGCAATCAGCGCAAATTGAATATGATCACCAGGGCGCGCCTGCGCCAATACGGGCAAATCGGCTGCCACCACTTGGGCGATGCGCGGATAGCCGCCCGTTGTCTGGCTGTCGGCCATCAACACGATCGGCTGACCGGAGGACGGAACTTGCACCGTGCCGAACACAACCGCTTCCGACACCATCTCCCGCTCCCGCTCAAGCGCCAACGCTGGACCGGCAAGCCGGTAGCCAATCCGATCGGACCGCGCCGTCACCTCGTAGCAAGCGGCAAAGAACTGGCGGCGGCTTTCCGGCGTAAACTCGCCATACTCCGGGCCGGGGACGGCGCGCACCGTTTTTCTTTTTCCCGCGATATAGCGGCTGGCCGCTTGAGCCAGTCCCCAACGCAGCCGGCCGACAGCATCGTTCCGCCGACCGGAGCCAACTGGCAGCACATCCCCCGGCTGGAGCGGGCGGCCTGATAAGCCGCCGAGCCGTGCGGGGACGTATGTCGAGCGGCTGCCCATGACAGGCGGCACAGCGATGCCGCCTGACACCGCGATATATGCGCGCCACCCCGCCCGGCACACGCCGATCTTTAGGACGTCCCCCGGCCGAACGATCGCCGGTTTCCAAAGCGGAAGCGGCCGTCCATTGAGCATGCACGGGAAATCACCGCCACATACAGCGATGACCGTCTCAACGTGAAAGCGGAGCGTGGGACCGACCATCGTCGCTTCGAGCACCGCCTCATCGCCGGCGTTGCCGACAAGCGCATTGGCGAGACGGTACGCCCAGACGTCCATCACCCCGCCGGGCGGCACGCCGACGTGCCGGTAGCCGCTGCGCCCCCGATCTTGAACAGTCGTAAAAAATCCGCCTTCCAGCACATCAATCATCGTTCTCTCTCCCAACGTGCAAATTCCTCGCGGCCAATCGGCCGAAACTGGACGATGTCACCGGCTGAAAGCAAGCTTGGCTTTTCGCCGTGCGGGTCGAACAGTTTGACCGGTGTCCGGCCGATCAACTGCCAGCCCCCTGGCGTTGCCAGCGGATAGACGCCGGTCTGCGCCCCGGCGATGCCGACCGAACCGGCGGGCACCATGATGCGCGGCACTCGTCGCCTCGGCGTCGCCAAGCGCGGCGATAATCCTCCCAAATAAGCGAACCCTGGAGAAAAGCCGATCATATAGACGCGGTAACGTCCCCCAGCATGAAGCGCCACCACTTCGTCCTCCGTCATTCCATGAAAGCGGGCGACCTCCGCCAAATCCGGACCCAACTCGCCGCCGTAACAAACCGGGATGACGACCGTCCGCGCCGGAGGGCGAACGACCGGTTCCGATGACTTGAGATGCTCGCGCAACCAAGCGCATACATCGGCAGCAGAGCCGACGACGAACGGATCGTAGTAAACGGTGAGCGACGAAAACGCCGGGACCATTTCTATAATCCCTTCTTTGCGCGCGCCTTCGAGCCGCGCCGCCACCTCATGAACGACATCGTTGACCCGTTCGTCAATACGGTCGGCAAACCGAATCGTCACCGCGTATTCACATAATGGAACCAACGTATACTCCATCGTCATCCCTGCCCCCGAAACCCAAGCTCGCGCGAAATGGCCATCGCCGCCTGTTTCAACCGCGGAACGATGCGCGCTATATCGTCCGGCGAAAACCGCTGTTCCGGGCCGGCAACGCTCAGCCCGGCGACCGCCGCTCCTTCATGGTTGAAAATCGGCACGGCAACGGCGGCCGAATAGTTTTCTAGCTCGGAATAGCTGACCGTATAGCCGCGGTTTCGGCCTTCCTCCAGCAATCGGCGCAACACTTGCTTGTCCGTCACTGTACATTTCGCCATTTTCACTAACTCAACTTGTTCGACATATCGTTCCCGATCGGCCTCATTCATAAACGCCAGCAAGATGCGCGGGCACGCCCCGGCGTACAGCGGCGCGCGTCGCCCAACCTTCGTGTACACGCGCACCGGTTCAGACGTCTCGACTTTTTCGATATACAGCGCCTCATCACCATCCCGGATGACGAGATTGACCGCTTCTTTCGTTTCTTCTTTCAGCCGCTCCATGACCGGCAATGCCACCCGGCGAAGATCAAGCCGCTCGGCGACGAGCGTTCCAAACGTTAGCAATGACAACCCAAGCTCATAGTCATCGCCTTGTTTTTGCAGAAAACCAAGCGCGACAAGCGACTGCGCCATGCGATACACCGAAGTTTTCGGCATTTGAAGCCGCGCGACCATCTCTGGCAGCGTCAACCGTTCACTCTCAAGAAACAAATCGAGCAGTTCTTTCGTTTTTAAGACCGTTTTATTCATCGTCGCCCCTCTTGTTCCGAATTTCAGAATATGAATTCCAAAATAAGAATTATCTATTTCTTATTATAATGAAAAATAAAACAATTTTCTAGAAGGCCGGTGAAAAACCGCTGTCACACACCAATTGGAGGCATTTTCATTCAGAAAAGAAAGCTGATGCTGCGAGGTTTCTCTCATTGAGAAATGGGTGGAGTTCAGCAGTATTTTGCACGAAATGAGGGTGTCCCAAAAGGACCGGGACGCCCTCTTTCGTCTCTATATATACGTACTGACTGCTTCTGTCGCACTATATGTTGTGCCTATCTTGAAAGAAGGCGACCTTTTGGGTCAGCCCCAAAAACGGTTGTTTCTCTTGAACATGGGGGAGCGTGTGAAAGGCGATCCGGATGCGACAGGGCTTTTCTATTTGAGAAACGAGGCTGGTAAGCGGCCTGTTTCCTTAAATCACCGGCCTCCTAGAAGGCGGATGAAAAAACGTGGTTTCCTTGATCGATCGAACACAGGGGCGGATGCAACAAGGTTTTCCTACTTGAGAAACGATGTGGAGAAGCGGTTACGCAAGTCAATCACCAGCCTCCTAAGGAAGCGGTTGTGTTAGCCAATCACCGGGCTCCTAGCACAAAATGAAAAGAGGATGTCCCACAGCGAGCGGGACATCCTCTTTCACCGCTATCGGCAGGCGCTTACCGCTTATGCCGATCTATATCTATTTGGCCCATCTTGAAGGGCGGCGACCTTATCGATCAGCGCCGGCCGGCTTCAAACCGAGAGGCGTTTCAAAAACACATAACTCACCTTTTGGTATTCCATTTTTTCCTCATAAAACCGATGAGCATCAACCCGCTGCAATCCCGATGACAGCGAAACAATTCCGTAGCCGTTCGCCTTCGCCCATTCATGCACGTACGACAGCAACGCCTTTCCGTACCCTTTCGACCGCTCGCTTGCAGCAGTGACCAAGTCGCATACCCAAACAAAACGGCCGTTGTAAAGCGTAATCATCGGCATGAACCCGATGACGGCCACCATTTTGCCTTGATCATCATTCAATGCCACCAGCTTATACCCTTCTTTTTCTTGAGCTTCGCGCACAAGCGAAACATACGTTTCTTCATCCAAGTGCGTGCGCAGTTCGCGCATGATGGGAAAAGCGCTTCGTACTTCCTCTTCGGTTTCAAGCCAAACAAACGATGGCATGGTTTTCCTCTCCTTTTTGCTACTGAATTGTAGACGATGTCATTTCCACTTGTCGAGAAAAATCGAAATGCAAGGGACATGGCGCTTTACCGTTTGGCTTCGCTAATGGGGGAACCTTTTCGGGATTGACTTCTCGTTATACGTCAACGAAGCCAGCACAGCCGGCAACGCATCAATCACGTCCGATGCCAGTACATCCCATGGAGAATGGCCGTGTTGGACAAGCCAATCAGCGGCCTTTCCATGCACGAACACCGCATTGCTCACCGCCGGCTGCACCTCCTTATGCTGCAGCAAAAACGCCGCCATGATGCCCGTCAGCACATCGCCGCTGCCGCCCTTTGCCAACGCCGGGTTGCCGGTCGCGTTCACATACTGCGCCCCGTCCGGCGTCGCAACAATCGTATACGGCCCTTTTAAGACGACATAGACTCCGTATTCGATCGCCAATCGCTTCGATACGCCAAAGCGGTCATGCTCCACGTCGCGAACGGAACGATGGACGATGCGCGCCATCTCCCCGGGATGCGGAGTAATGACCGTCGGCGCGCTCCGTCCGCGCACTTGTTCGGCGTAGTCATCCCAAAAAAACAGAGCGTCTGCGTCAAGAACGAGCGGCACTGGCTGGCGCACTAGTTCGCTTACTAAGCGGCGCACGCCGTCTGTCCGACCCATTCCCGGACCGATCGCCATCGCATCGATGTCAAGCCCGTCCCAATCGGCGGCGCCGGCAAATGCGCCATCTTCCGCCGGCCATAGCCGGCACATCGCCTCCGGCACACGGCTCGCCACCACCTCGTACACCGTTTCCGGAACCGCCATCGTCACAAGACCAGCCCCGCCGCGAAGCGCTGCTCTCGCCGCCATCGTCACCGCCCCGCTCATCGCCTTGGATCCGCCGACAATAAGCAGCTTGCCGTGCGTTCCTTTATGTGCGGACCGCGTTCGCTTTGGCATCGTCCGCGCGACATCGCCCTCTTCCCACAAAAACCGGGCAGCCGCCTTCGCCTGCACCGCTGCGGGCGGAATACCGATATCGACAACAGCGAGCTCTCCGTAATAATCCGCGGCTGGAAACGTATACGCCCCAAGCTTCGGGCATTGGATCGTGAGCGTGACATCGGCGCAAACGGCGGTGCTGACGTCGCCGCCGTCCGCCGGCACTCCGCTCGGCACATCGATCGCATATATTGTCGCCGGTGCGCGATTCACTTGTTCAATGATTTCTTTGTACGGCGAGCGCACCTTCCCTTTGACGCCAATGCCAAGAAGCGCGTCAACGATGGCGTCATAATGCGGCAGGCGCGCCGCAAACGCCTGTTCATTGCCCTCATAAGGCAGCCACGAATAGCCGGACCGCTCGTACACCTCAAGCGCTAGGAGCGCCGCCCCTTTCACCTTTTCCCGCGGCGGAATGAGCCAGACATCGGTTTCATAGCCATAACTTTTCAACATGCGCGCGATGACAAACCCATCGCCGCCGTTATTGCCCGTCCCGGCGAGCACCGCGACCCGAGCGGCGCGCGAGATCCGCTCTTTCAACGCCCGAAACAGCGCCTGTCCAGCGTTTTCCATCAACGAATCGCTGCGAATGCCAATTTTCTCCTCTACTTCTTGGTCAATGGCGTACATTTCACCAGTCGTCACGATCGGAATCATTGTCCATTCCCCTTTCCATCCGATTGTAACTCCTCCTAAAAGTACGAACGTTCAAGGTGTAGACCTTTCTATTCACCAAGTTACATCCGAATTTTGTAAGCGAAACAGGAAGAGAACGTTTCCCTTTATCGACGACATTCAATAACGAGCGCCCGAATCGATGAACGTTCGCGCGTCCATTAGCGCTGGGGCCGCTCGGTTGTATGGTTTAGGAGGCTGGTGATTGACTCGTGGATACGGCTTTACCATGTCATTTCTCAATGAGAGAACCCTTGTTGCATCGGTTCTGTTTTTCACTCATTCTCCGATTGATGAAGGGAAACCGCGGTTTTTCACCAACCTTTTCGAAAGATGGTGAATGAACGAACGGAACGGCTCGTTGTATCTCTCGTTCAATGAGGGAAGCCTGTCAAATCTGCTCTCCTTGCCCATCCAGTCGGTGCGAGCAAAACTCTCATTTTCACCAGCCTCCACCGGAGCGGCCGCAACCGCGGCTCGGCTCACCTTCCACAAAGCGGCGCCATCGCCCGTGTATTGGCATGGCCCGCTATCCGGTCCGCAGAAAAACGGCGGCCATCGCCCCGAGGATGACCGCCGCTTCGCTTACGGCTGTTTCGCCATGATTTCGAGCCCAAACTGCAGGCAATCTTCGCAAATCGCCACCATCGGGCCGTTGACAAGCCGCGGCTTCTCTTTCAGGCAAAACGAACAACGGCCGTTGCGAGCTTCCTGCGCTTCGAGCGCCAAAGCCTCTTCCAGCTTGTCAAGCGGGAAAGCGGTGAGCGCTTCATACACGTTATGAAGCAAATGGTCGTCAATATAAGCGCATTTTCCTTCCCAGCGCAGCGCGATGAGTTTCGCCGCCACCGCCATTCCTTCATAAAACCGGCGGCGGGCTTCATCCCCGCTCTGCTCAGCCATCGCCCCCACCTCATCCGCAAACCGTTCCAACGCCGCGACCGTGCATTCATCAAGCCACCTTGTTGTTCCGCTTGTCATCGTTTCCCCCCTTTGTTTCTTTCCCTTTCCAATACGACAAACGGACCGATTTTCCTTCTTCACCGCGGCAATTCGTCTAGAAAACGGGCGCGTAGCTCAGGGGGCGGCAGCGGACAGCGATCGTGCTGGCGAATGAGGCGGTGGCGGCGAACAGCAATTTGGTCATAGACAAAGTTGCGGAGCGGCCGCGGAACGAGAAACCCAGCCGCCGCTAGCATGTTCCACGGCCAGGCCAAACGCCGACCGATGCGCAACACGGCATCCGACTTGACATAATAGCAGCCGTCTTCAATGAGCACGACCGTGCCCCCGGCTAGCCCGTTTCCCCGTTCCAACAACGCCCGGCCGACGGCGCTTTGCTGCGAGGCAAAGCGGAACACCGCCTTCCGGTCGCGAGCGGCCACCCACTGGACACTCGCATGGCAAAACAAGCAATCGCCATCAAACAAAATGATCGGTTGCATCCCACTTTCCCCCCGCTATCGGCTGTTAACCGGCTCAATGCAGGCGCTGACATCGTTTTTTGGCGAATTGACCAGCGGCGCCACCTCGTACATTCGCATTTGTTCGCTCGGATACGGCCGCAGGAACGTTTTCAAATACTCGCTGTCATCGAAGTTTGGATCGAGCCAGTCATCGTGCCGCTCAGAAGGCAGGATGACCGGCATCCGGTCGTGAATGGGAGCGATCAGCTCGTTCGCCCTCGTCGTCATGATCGTGCACGTCTCCAGCGGCCCGCTCGCTCCCTCCCAGCGCTCCCACAGGCCAGCGAACGCAAACGGCGCGCCCGTTGCGAGCGTAAACCGGTACGGCACTTTTGTCTTCCCCTCTTTTTTCCACTCGTAAAATCCATCGGCTAAAATCAAACAGCGCCGCCGCTTGAACGCCTGGCGGAAGCTCGCCTTCTCATCAACCGTCTCCGCCCTAGCGTTGATCATTTTGGTGCCGATGCGAACGTCTTTCGCCCAAAACGGCACTAGCCCCCAGCGCATCATTTTCCCGACTCGCTCTCCTTTTTCCGCCACAACCGTTAGCACTTCCTGGCTCGGAGCGATGTTAAACCGCGGGGCGAGCGGGCCTTCATACCGAAACCGAAACAACGCTTGCAGCGTTTCCAACTCAGCTGTCAACGTAAACCGACCACACATGGCATTCACTCCCTGATTCGTTCATTGACGCGAGCGCCATCTTCATTTTTTCCATTATAATCAAAAAAGTGGCCGAATACGAATGGCGGCCACCTGAAAACGACGTTTTTTCCAATGAGCGCAAAAATGTCAACACGCGTTCGATATACTCATCGCCGTAGAGAGAAAAACTTTTCACATGATCGGCTTTTTCCGTCAGCCATAGCTGAAACACATCCGGATGGGTGTTGTACAACTTCACACTTTCTTTGTATGGAATCGAACGGTCGTCCTTGCTGTGGATGAACAAAATCGGTCTCGGCGCGACACGATCGACCGCATGGATGGGCGAAGACACCCCCAAATCCAAATCCGCAAGCGCCGGGACGATCGCTAAAATCAAGTACGTAAACGGCACGTTCGGCAAGTGCGTCCATACCGGCATGTTGGCGCGCAAATACGATTCGAGGTCGCTAAACGGGCTGTCCGCAATCACCCCGCGAACATCACTGTCTTCTGCCGCCGCCAAGATCGATGTCGCCGCCCCCATCGAAACTCCGTACAGCGCGATCGGTTCACGGAAGTGTTTCTTTGCGTAATCGATCACGCCAAGCAAATCATCCTTCTCTTTGACGCCGATCGTAATCATATCGCCTTCCGATTCACCGCTGGCGCGGAAATCAAATAAGATGACGCGGTACCCTTCGGCAACGAGCCGCTTGGCGATCGGCAAAAACGGTACATTTTCTTGGACGCGGTTGTTGCCGTATCCGTGGGCAAAAATGACCGTCATCTTCGCCGCCCCGGTAGGCGGAATGATCCAGCCTTTGAGCGCCGTTTTCCCATCTTTGCTTGTAAATGTCGCGTTTTCATACGCCATGCCGTAGTCTTTCGGCGTCACGGTAATCGGCGCGCGCGGTTTATGCGTCAGCTGCCAGCCGACGTAAACAGATAAACCGACGCAAACGAGCAACCCGAAAATGACAACGCCAATGGCCGCCGAAATCCAAATGCGCCGTTTCGCTCGGCGCGGGGTGCGCACCACTTCCATATCGGTTTTCCCCCTTCCTTTCTTTCATCCTACTTGTTGAATGGCTCATTTGGCAATCAAAAAAAGAGATGTCCGCCAAAAACGAACATCCTGTTATCCATGCCGCCAACTTACGAATGAGCAAGCGGCGCAGACGCTCCTTTCCATCTGACGATCAAGTCAAACTCACGCACCGATGTCATCCGCTCGTCGACAAGCCCGCGCTCCCACACATGGCGCAAAAACAGCTCGGTGATCCGCTTGTTCCGCTCGTTTTCTTGCCCGCGTTCGAGGGCGATGACGCTCAAATACACATCGCACATCCGATTGGCCACCGTTTTCGCATGAAACGTCTGCACCTCGTCCGTTTGGCCGCCAAGATGCGCGAGCGCCGCCATCCATTCCTTCAACCCTTCTTCAACCGGGCGGGCAAGCGGCTTCATCTCGTCCGCCACCCCCTCAAGCCGCGCCTTCATCTCGGCGGCAAACCGTTCGTGAATGCGGTATTTGCGCATGAGCCGCAGCACTTCAAGCACCAAAATGTTGGCCGTCCCTTCCCAGACGGTCAGCACTTGGGCGTCACGAAGCAGGCGCGGGGTGACAAAATCTTCAATGTATCCGTTGCCGCCGTGCAGTTCAATCGCCTCATGGCTAAACGCGATCGCTTCTTCGGCCGTACGCATCTTAAGAAGAGCAATCAGAAGGCGGAGCCAGGCTTTCTCTCCCTCATCTGCCTCATGCGGCGCGGGCATGACGCGGTCAAACAAGGCGACCATGTCAAAACAGGCGCTCGTTTCCACCTCTTGCCGCGCCGTCAAGTCGGCGAGCGTCGCGCGCACCATCGGGTAATCGGTCAGTTGATGGCCAAACGCCGTGCGCTGCTCAGCGTATTGTTTCGCTTCCTCGAGCGTCCGCTTCATGATGCCAACCGAGGCGATCGCATTGCAGACGCGCGAGAGATTAAGCGCTTCCATCATATAATAGAAGCCTTTGCGCGGATCGCCGACGACATACGCCTTGGCGCCATCAAACACAACTTCGGCCGACGGCACGGCGCGCACCCCTAATTTATCCTTTAAGCGGCGGATGGTGATGCCGTTTACTGTTCCATCCTCGTTGCGCCATGGGACGAGAAACAAGCTCAGCCCCTTCGTCCCCGGGCCACTCCCGTCGATGCGCGCCAACACGAGCGCTACGCCGCAGCGCCCGGCGTTGCTGGCAAAATATTTTTCCCCGTACAGTTTATAATAATCGCCGCACGGCACGGCGCGCACGGCGTTGGCGCCAACGTCCGACCCGCCTTGCCGCTCCGTTAAAAACGTCGCCCCTTCATACAGTTCGACCTCGCCGGTGGAAATGACATGGGGCAAGTACCGTGCTTTTAACTCGTCATCGGCGAAATGTTCAAGCACATAGGCGGTTGCCATCGTCAGCGTCACCGGACAATAAAACCCGGGCTCGGCTTGGGATAAAATGTACCCTTGGGCGTACGAATACATGTAGTTTCCTTTTCTCCCAAGCTCGGGAATCGGTTTGTGCACATACCCGACGATTCCCGTTTCGTACGTTTGTTTCGCCGTCTGCTCGTACCCTTCGTTCACCCACACTTCGGAAATGTCGTTGCCAAAGCGGTCATATTTGATCAGGCGCGGCTGCCCTTCACGATCGGTATGCACGGCGCGGCGGTCGACGTCCGTCAAACAAAACTCGTAAAACGATGAGAGTTTTTCCTCTGCATATTGGTACAACTCATCATCCAAATACCGTTTCAAATTCGCCAGCAAATTCGGATCGGCTTCACGAAGCGGTTTCATCGTCCCTCCCCTTTCCTCCCTTCTTATTCATGCCTGTGTCTTCTGTGTTGCCGCCTCCCGCGCTCGCAGCGCTTGTTTCAACACTTTTCCCGTCGCATTGCGCGGCAGTTCAGCGATTGCCTCATACAAGCGGGGAATTTTATAGTCAGCCAGCTTGCCGGATAGGAAACGCTTACACTCGTCAGCAAGCGACGCAAGCGGCGCACTCAGCACAACGAACGCTTTCGCTGTTTCCCCCCACTCCGGATGCGGCACGCCGATCACGGCGACATCGGCGATCGCTGGATGCGTCCGCAGCACATCTTCCACTTCCTTTGGGTAAATATTGACGCCGCCGTAAGACGGGCGTTGATCGGCACGACAACCGCGCCAAGGCGCAAAACAGCAAAGTACGAAACGACAAACTCCTTCGTATTCGGCATATACAGCGCGACTTTATCACCGCGGCCGACGCCAAGTCGAGCCAATGACGAAGCCAAGCGGTTGACCATGCGATCGACTTCGGCATACGAAAGCTCCGTTTCCCCATCAATGACCGCCGTTTTCGCCGGAAATTTCCTCGCTTGGCGGGCAAGCAACTCCGAAATGTTCATCCGCCCGATTCCTCCCATTCTCGCAATCGCTTTTCAAAATCGGAAAGCAGGGATTCCATCTCCGCCTTCAGTTGCAATAAATCCTCGATCCGCTCGTTCACCTCCTTCAGTTTTCGCCGCCCGTATTCGACCGTTTTTTCGAGTTGTTTCTTTCCCGTGCGATCCTCATCAAACAGCGCAATCATCTCATGAATTTCGTCAAGCGAGAAGCCGAACCGTTTGCCGCGCAAAATGAGCTTGAGCTTCGCCCGCTCCTTTTTCGTATACAGCCGCTGCCCGGATTCCGTGCGAATCGGGGCAAGCAGCCCGCGCTCTTCGTAATAGCGGATCGTCCGCGTGCTCACATCAAACTCGTGCGCCAAATCGGAAATGGTGAAATAGTGCATGGCCATCCCTTTTCAGCATTAATATTCTGAATTTTATTTTAGTTTACGTTGACGTAAAAGTCAATCAACATCTTGCTTGAGGAACAAAGAAAAAAGGATGTCTCAGCAAAAACGAGACACCCTTTCCTTGAAGCTGGATGAATCCTCACCCGCCCGCTCCTGTATAAAAGCGCAAGGCAAAGCGCCAAAAGCGACGGGCAATCCATAAAAAGAGGAGAGCCACAACCAAAGCGGCAAACGCTGTCCGAGCGCTCCATTTGCCAAGCAGCGCCAGCGCGGGCGTATTCGTGATTAATACGGCCGGCAATATGTAGGTGATCACCATCCGAACCGCGCCGCGGTACATGCTGCCGGGGAAGCGGGCCGTTTCAAAAAACGAGTCGAAAATAAACGACAAGTCGTCGATGCGCACCACCCAAAACGACGTCGTCATGAGCATCATCCATAGGGAATAAATAAGCAAAAACGAAGCGGCCATGACGACAAGAAACACCAATACGTCCGCCACCGATGGCACGTAGCGTTCGACATACAAGCCGTAGCCAATGACGCCAAAGCCGAGCACGACATCGATGAGCCGCCAAAACACAAGGTGACGGAAGCTGACGTAAAACATGCTGTCGACCGGCTTCGTCAACACGTAATCGAGCGTGCCGCGTCGGACGTGTTCAAGCAGTCTCGGCATGTTGGGGCGGAGCGCAAAATCGATACAGCCACGCAACGTATTGAAGACACCAAGCAACACAAGCACTTCCCCATACGTCCAGCCGCCTAAGCGATCCGTCTGGTAAAAAAAGATCTGGATGGTGAGCAGCGCCATGCCAATGCCGAAAAAGCTGGAGATGACATTGCCGAAAAACTCGCTCCGATATTCCATTTCCTCGACCAAACAAGCGCGGAAAAATTCGCGGAACACCCGTCCATACCGCCGCACGTTCATCCACCTACCGCCTGATTTTTTCGCATTCCCGCTCTCCACAACCATTGCAAAGCGGCCGTCAACACCACCATCCACCCGCCAGCAATCGCAAAACCGCGCACCAACTCCCCGCCATCCGCCGCTCCGGTGGCGATTTCAATCGGAAAGCTGATCATATAGCGGAACGGCAGCCACTCGCTCCATTCCTGAAGCCGCGGCGGAAGCAGCTCAAGCGGCGCGATTCTTCCCGACAAAAACAGCGAAATGACATCGATGACGCCGTACACAGCCGCCACTTTGGTCACCCAAAACGCCAGCAGTCCGCACGAGTAACTCAACAAGAAACGAAGCGCCGCCCCCAACACGACCGCCAGCAAAAACCACCCGATTTGGCTTCCCGTCATATGCGGGCGAAGCGCCGGCCAAAACGCCGCTCCCACTGTCCAAACGGGCACTAAAATGACGAGAAACAACCATTTATAGACGATATTCTCGGCGATCGCCCAATGGATCGGATGAAGCGGCCGCAACAACAAGTTCGAAAACGTCCCTTCGCGGATTTCACGGTCAAGCTCCCATACATCCCACGCGCTCGTCATCCGCTCAACAAAAATGACCGCCATAAAATAAAAGACAAACGACTCACTCTCTTCCGGATGAATGTTCATCCAAACGAACATCGTAATGAGCGGTTGGGTGATGGCACCCGTCATCCAAACGAACGTCGCGAGCCGATACGCGAGCATTTCAATGTATTTCATCCGCAGCAGGGCAATATATTTGCGAATCATACGTGCTCCTCCTGAAACGCGCGCGCGATCACTTCCTCCAGCGGCGGATCTTCGATATTGATATCACGGACTTCAAACTGCTGAAGCAGCCGCGCCGCCGTTTCCGCCGCCGTCTCGCGCGCCACTCTAAGCACGACCGCCCCCTCTTCGACTTCCGCCACTTCGCCATACTCGCTCCAATTCATCTTCGGCAGCCGCGAAAACCGAACCTCAAGCCGCTTGTACGGCGCCAGTTTCTCCGTCAGCACCGAAAGCTCGCCGTCGTAAATGAGCCTCCCGTAGTTAATGATCATCACCCGGTCGCAAAGCGCGGCGACATCACCCATGTAATGCGACGTCAACAAAATGGTCGTCTCGTGCTCCCGATTGTAATCGACGATAAAGCGGCGCACGTTTTCTTGCGTATGAACGTCCAGTCCGATCGTCGGCTCATCCAAAAACAACACGCGCGGCCGATGCAACAGCGCCGCCGCCAGCTCGCAGCGCATCCGCTGGCCGAGCGACAAGCTGCGCGTCGGTTTGTCCAACAGGGGCGCCAAATCAAGCAGCTCGGTCAGCTCCTCGAGCGTCTGGCGGAACGCCCGATCGTCAATGTCATAAATGGCTTTATTGACCAAAAACGTCTCCATCGGCGGAATATCCCAAATAAGCTGGCTTTTTTGCCCCATCACTAAGCTCATCATCTTTTTAAACTCCGGCTTTTGTTCAAACGGCACAACACCGCCGACCGTGATTTCCCCCGACGTCGGGTGCAACAGGCCGGCCAGCATTTTCATCGTCGTCGTCTTCCCCGCCCCGTTCGGGCCTAAAAAACCGACAATCTCCCCTTTTTCGATCGTGAACGAAACGTCTTTCACCGCCTCGACGATCCGGTAGTCACGGCGCCATAAATGGCGCACCGCCTCAAACCATCCGGCTTCGCGGCGATGGACGCGGAACGATTTATGCAAATGGCTGACACGGATCACGACATTCATCCCCCAATAGACGCAATGCTGTTGACATTCTTTTGTTATATCACATTCAGAGGGAGCACAGCAAAGAAAACATTTCGTTATCTTTTCCCTATCGTTCCCTTCTTTCGTCATGTATAATAGAGAAAAGAATCGAACGAGAAAGGGGATTGTCGAATGGGAGAGATCACTAATGAAATGATTTGGCAAGCCATCAAAGAACTCGCCGATCAGCTTCAACAAACAAACGGACAAGTCGAGCGACTCGCCAAACAAGTGCAACAAACGAACGAGCAAGTCGAACAGCTCACCAAACAAGTGCAACAAACGAACGAACAAGTCGAACAGCTCACCAAACAAGTGCAACAAACGAACGAACAAGTCGAACGGCTCGCCGAACAAGTGCAACAAACGAACGAGCAAGTGCACCGGTTAAGCGAACAAGTGTCCGACATGGATCGGCGGCTCACCGACGTCGCCAACGGCCAAAAAATTTTAGTGGAAGAGCTGTTCGAAAACAAAAAGGAGATCAAGCGTATCAAAACGGCGCTCAACCTGTATTAAGGCTGATCCTTTCGCCCGTTTTACCATTTCGCTGCTTTCCTCTCGATTTGTTTCTCTACCAACTCCCCTTTTCTTTATAAGCATAAAGGTTGTTATTAAGCGTCCCTGCTCAATAACAACCTTTCTCGCGCTTTACGAAAAATGCCCACTCATGTTCCATTTCGCCGCCAATTGTTTCGCCAGCTCGAGGAAAACGTCGAGCGCCTCTGGATTGGCCATCGAGCCCGAGTTGACCGCTTTTTCAAGCGGGAAGCCTAAGAGCAGCTTGCGGATTGGGATTTCCATTTTCTTTCCATTTAGCGTTTTTGGAATTTGCTTCACTTCGTAAATTTCGTCTGGAACAAAGCGCGGCGAGACGTGTTGCCGAATCGACTGGCGGATGCGGTCTTTCAGCTCATCATCGAGCGCCACGCCTGGCTTCAGGACGACAAACAGCGGCATAAACGACTGCTTGCCCATCATTTCTAAATCGACGACAAGGCTCTCGAGCACCCCGTCGACCGCTTCGACGGCGCGATAAATTTCGCTCGTGCCCATGCGAACGCCGGCGCGGTTGATCGTTGAGTCGGAGCGGCCGTAAATGACGCAGCCGCCTTGTTCATCAATCTTAATCCAATCGCCGTGCTTCCAGACGCCTGGATACGTGTCAAAATAGCTGTTCCGGTACCGCTCGCCGTCCGGGTCGTTCCAGAAAAAGAGCGGCATCGACGGCATTGGTTTTGTAATCACTAGTTCACCGACTTCATTCACGAGCGGCTGGCCGTTTTCGTCAAACGCCTGCACATCGGCGCCCAACGCGCGGCACGAGAGGACACCGGCGCGCACCGGCAAAATCGGCGAACCGACGACAAACGCGGTGCACACATCCGTTCCGCCGCTGCATGATGCCAGGCAAATGTCATCCTTGACGTTTTCATACACCTAGGCGAACCCTTCGACCGTCAGCGGCGAGCCGGTCGAAAGCACAGCCTCAAGCTTCGATAAGTCATAGCGCTCGTTCGGTTTGAGGCCGAGCTTCATGCAGACGTTAATAAA
The DNA here is from genome assembly GCF_001587475.1 of Geobacillus sp. B4113_201601. NCBI lineage: Bacteria > Bacillati > Bacillota > Bacilli > Caryophanales > Anoxybacillaceae > Geobacillus > Geobacillus sp. B4113_201601. The sequence goes on along the minus strand of NZ_LQYX01000001.1, from coordinate 56,985 downwards.
CGCCGCGCTTGTGCCGAAATGGGTGATGCCTGCCTTCTCGGCGAGCTCCCATAAAACGTTGCCGTCCGGATACGTCGGGCTGCCGTCATAGAGCACAATGGTCGATCCGGCCAGCAGGCCGCCGATGAGAAAGTTCCACATCATCCATCCAGTCGTCGTAAACCAGAAAAATGTGCTGTCTTTCGTCAAGTTCTCGGAAATGGTCAACGTTTTCAAATGTTCAAGCAAAATGCCGCCATGTCCTTGGACGATTGGCTTTGGCAAACCGGTCGTTCCCGAAGAGTACAAAATCCAAAGCGGATGGTCAAACGGGACGTCTTCAAAGGCGAGCTCTCCCTTATTCGCCACGAGATCACCCCACAGCACGACCCCCTCATCCGGGGCCTCCATCTGCCCGCGCCAATACGGAAGCAGCACCGTCTTTTTCAATGATGGCAGCTTGGCGCGCAGTTCGGATACGACCGGCAGTTTGTCAAACTCTTTGCCGTTGTATTGGCAGCCGTCGACGGCAAACAAGACCGTCGGCTCGATTTGCGCAAACCGGTCGATGACGCTGCCGGCGCCAAAGTCCGGCGAGCAGCTTGACCAAATGGCGCCGAGCGACGCGCACGCCAAAAACGCCATCACCGTCTCGGGGATATTCGGCATATACGCCACCACGCGATCGCCGCGCTTTACCCCCATCGCTCGCAATGCTTTGGCGATCGCCGCCGTTGTTTCGCTCAGCTCCTGCCATGACACTTCCCGATACGGCACGCGCTCCGAGCGGAAAATGATGGCCGGACGGTCGGCGCGCGCATGCCGGAACATATGCTTCGCATAGTTGAGCGTCGCGCCCGGAAACCACTCCGCCCCCGGCATCTTCCGCTCGCGCAGCACGCATTCATACGGCGTCGCCGCTTGCACACCGCCATACTCCCAAACCGTTTCCCAAAATTCTTCAAGATGCTCAACTGACCATGTCCATAGCTCGCGATACGAGTTACATGACACCCCCTTTTTCTCTTTCAGCCAGTCCATATACCGCCGAATATTTGACCGTTGGATTTTTTCTTCTGTCGGTTTCCAAAGGATCGTTCCTTCCGTAATCGCTTTCATTGGATGGCGCGTCAATGGACGCCGTCACCGCCTTTCTGTCGATAGTGGATTCAGACTATTTATATGATACCATTCTTTCAAACTATTTTGAATAGACGTTTCTCCGCCCATTTTGTCGGAAAAGAGTGGAACAAACGGATTGACAAAAAAGCCAAACTGGAATATGATAAACACAAAAGTTGGTCTAGGTAAAAAAAATGTCCTTTACCTAAAATATTAATAGGAGGGAAACTTTTATGGCCGAACGAAATGATTGTCCCCTTTCCCGTATGAAGCAGGGAGATCGGTTTCGCATTGCGAACATCGCCATTCCTGACCCTGTGCTGAGAAGAAGATTGCTTGACTTAGGCTTTGTGCCCGGTGGGGAAATAGAAGTCGGCCAAAAAAGTCCGCTCGGCGATCCGACTGCTTACCGCGTACGAGGAACAACGATTGCATTAAGAAAAGAAGAAAGCAATTATATTTACGGGGAGAGAATCAACAATGACTAGAACGAACTATACAATTGCCTTAATGGGAAATCCAAATACGGGAAAAAGCACGTTGTTCAATGTTTTGACAGGCCTGCGCCAACATACTGGAAACTGGCCGGGAAAAACTGTCATTCGTGCAGAAGGAGAATTCGCCCACCGCGGTGCCACATACCGAATTGTTGACTTGCCAGGAACATACTCGCTTTATTCCAACTCCGCTGATGAAGAAGTGGCGCGCGACTTTCTATTGTTTGAACGGCCCGATCTTACCATCGTCGTCGTTGATGCAACGGCATTGGAGCGCAATTTGAATTTGGCGTTGCAAGTATTGGAAATCACCGGCCGCGTCATCGTCGCTGTCAATTTGATGGACGAAGCGAAAAAGAAAGGCATTCTCATCAACAGCAAAAAATTGGAAAACAAACTCGGCGTACCGGTTGTACCGATATCCGCCCGCAATAAAGAAGGAATCGACAAGTTGATGAACACTGTTGATGCAATGGTACGCGGCCGCATCAAGACGAACCCGCTTTCCATCCAGTACAGCCCCGAAATTGAACAAGCCATTTCCAAGCTTATGCCAAATATTCGCGAAACGGTCGGCGATGCGTATCCGGCGCGCTGGATTGCGCTTCGGCTGCTTGACGGGGATACATCGCTCTTGGCTGCGTTAAAACAGCCGCCGCAACGGGACACAAAGGAGGAGGGTGCTTATGCTTGCTGCGGATCGGTCGAATCGATTTGATCGTTTGCTAGAAGAAGCCCAAACGCTGACGCCAGCTGACACGCGTGAACAGATCGTCACCGCCATCTTCCAAACATCGGCTGCGCTTTGCCGAGAATGTGTCACTCATAGACATAACGTGAAACGGGATCGAACGGAACAAATTGACCGGATCGTCACATCGAAACGGTGGGGATTTCCGATTATGCTGGCGTTGCTCGCCGCTGTCCTGTACATGACCATTGCCGGCGCCAACGTATTTTCCGATTCGCTCGCCCGTTTGTTCGGGACGGTCGAAACGTATCTGACCATGGCTTTTCAAGCGATTCATGCCCCCGACTGGCTGCACGGGCTTATTGTACTTGGCCTATACCGCGGCACCGCCGCGGTCGTCAGCGTGATGCTGCCACCGATGGCCATTTTCTTTCCGCTGTTTGCACTTCTTGAAAACTATGGCTATTTGCCGCGCGTCGCCTTTAACATGGATCGATTGTTTAAAAAAACAGGCGCGCACGGCAAACAATCGCTGACGATGGCCATGGGGTTCGGCTGCAACGCCGCCGCCATTATGTCGACGCGCATTATCGAATCGCCGCGCGAGCGGATGTTGGCCATTTTGACCAACAACTTCGTCCCGTGCAACGGACGTTGGCCGACGCTGATTTTGCTTTCTTCGCTATTTATGGCAGCTGGTTATACAGGGGGCTGGAACACGCTCGTCACTGCCGCAGTGGTTGTCGCCATGGTGCTGTTTGGCATCATCGTCACGCTGGCGGTTTCATGGATTTTGTCTAAGACAGCTTTGCGCGGGATTCCGACCCATTACACGCTAGAGCTGCCGCCATACCGACGCCCGAAAATCATGGAAACGATCATCCGGGCCACCCTTGACAAATCGCTCTACGTGCTAAAGCGAGCAGTGACGGTGGCAGCGCCAGCCGCCATTCTTACGTGGGTGCTCGGCAACGTTCACGTGGGAGATACGACCGTGCTGGCGTATTTGGCCGACGGACTTGACCCATTTGCCAAAGTGTTGGGATTGGATGGCTACATTTTGCTGGCGTTCATTTTAGGCCTGCCAGCCAATGAAATCGTCTTTCCCATTTTATTGATGGGGTATTTATCCGCCGGAGCGCTCACCGAAGTCGACGGACTATCATCATTGAAACAAATTTTGCTCGACCACGGCTGGACGTGGCTCACCGCCCTCAATATGATGCTGTTTTCCCTGCTTCACTACCCGTGTGGCACGACGCTCGTCAACATTTACAAAGAAACGAAAAGCGTGAAATGGACGTTCGTCGCCTTCGCCTTGCCGACAGCGATTGCCATTATGGTCACCTTTGCGACCGCGCAGTTGGCAAGATGGCTCGGGCTCGTTTAACACTCGAGGCTGTCTCGACAGGTCGGTTTAACAACCTGTCAAGACAGCCTCTTTTTATATGTACACACCAACTTCATGTTGTGTCTGTATTGCAGACCGGCGACTTTTTAGAAAGTGGGTGAAAAAACCGCTAATTCCCTTCATCAATGAGGGAGCGCGTGAAAAGGAGGACCGATGTAACAAGGTTTTGAGATGGCAATGCCGGATCCACGAATCAATCACCGGACTCTTAGAAGGTCGGTGAAAAAACCACTGTTTGCCTGATCGATGATGGAACGCGTGAACATCGAGGCTGATGCAGCAAGTTTTTTTCTACTTGAGAACCGATTCCGAGAAGGCTCTTCACCAACAGTTGTACTTGATTTTTCCAGCACACATCTTACTTATGCATCCACGAAAGAACAGGAAACCAATCATGTTTTGCTTACACCTGTTCAGAGAAGTGCACCATCTGTCAAGTACACGTTGTGGTGATGAACCTCCAAGAAGCGGTTGATGTTAATCACCAGCTTCTTGGGCCCCTCTCTTTCGCATACGCACCGGCTTCTTATGTCACGCGACCCGTTGTCCCTATCTTGAGAACAGACCTTGTACGTCAGCCTCCGTTTATTAGCCGAAATCAACTTCCGTCTATACTTCTTTTACATTCTCCACATGAGAGGCATCTCCCTCTACGATTACGCGAAACCCGTCTTCACTCGCTTCGACGATCGTCACGCTTGTCCCGTACATATACGGCGGCGCCCAAAGCTGGTCAAGCGGCGCGCCTTTAAATGCCGCTATGAGGGTTTTCAGTACGACGCCGTGGGTGACGATCAAGACGGTCTCCCCCTCGTGCCGCCCGACGATGCGCCGCACCGCTTCCAGCGCCCGCTGTTGCACATCGAAAAACCGCTCCCCGCGCTGTGGCGCGTACAGATGCGGTGCGTTCCAAAAATGGTCGAACGCAACCGGATCCATTTGCTGGATTTCATCATGCGTCTTTCCTTCCCAATCGCCAAGATGAATCTCGCACAGCTGCTCGTCTTGATAAATCGGAATAAGCCGCGCGCCGCGAACCAGCTCGGCCGTCTCAAGCGCCCGACCGCTCGTGCTTGTATAAATGGCGGCCAACTCGACCGCTTCGAGCCGTTTTCCAAGCCGCATGGCGTCTTGCCGCCCCTTTTCCGTGAGCGGCGAGTCTTGCCTTCCTTGCATCCGCTTTTCGACATTCCACTTCGTTTCCCCATGTCTTGTCAAATACAAGGTTGTCCTCATGTTTCCTCTCCCTTTCGATGGCTAAAAAGCGGCGGAACGGTTGTATTTCTCAAGCCATTGCTGCAGCTTTTCCGCTTCAAGCGAACGGCTGAAATAAAACCCTTGGGCGTAATCGCAATCCATTTGTGAAAGAAGGACCACCTGCGATTCGGTCTCCACCCCTTCGGCCAACACTTCAATATCCAAGCTTTTCGCCAAGTGGATGATGGTATCAACGATCGTAGCGTCCTTCGAATTTTCGGCAATTCCTTGAATGAAGCTGCGGTCAATTTTGAGCAGCGACACCGGCAAATTGCGAATATACGCGAGCGAGGAAAAGCCGGTGCCAAAATCGTCGATCGCCGCCTGCACGCCAAGCTCCTGCAATTCGGTTAAAATGTGCCTTCCTGTCTCAATGTTTTCCATCAGCCCGCTTTCAGTCACCTCTAGAATCAAGCGGTCGGGCGCCAGCTCCGTCTCCCGCAAAATGCGCTTCACATGTTCGACAAGTTCGGGACGGTTGAGCAAAAACGGCGACAAATTCACCGCTAACTTCAGCCCGGGAAATTTCCTTTCCCATTCTTTCACTTGGCGGCACGCCCGTTCTAACACCCAAAGCGTAATTTCAAAAATAAATCCGCTCTCTTCAGCCAACGGAATAAAATCGAGCGGCGGAATCTCACCGAGCGTCGGATGGCGCCAGCGCAACAGCGCCTCAATTCCCATCGCTCGCCCTTGGGTCAACCGCACTTTCGGCTGATAGCACAAATAAAACTGCCCACGCATAATGGCAAACGGCAAATCCTGCTCGATCACGATGCGCCGATGCTCGACCGGGCGATAAAACGCGTAACCGTTCCGTCCCCGCTCCTTCACCTCATACAACGCCTGATCGGCGTATTTCATCACCTGCTCGATCCGGTCGCTGTCTTTTGGGAAAAAGGCGATGCCGATCGATAACGTCGATTGAATGAGCTGTTTTTCATAATAAAACGGCTCATGGAACGAGCTGACCAACCGTTCCGCCAAAGCGGTCATTTCCGTTTTCGTTACATTCGGCAGCAGCAACACGAACTCATCGCCGCCGATGCGGGCGAAAAAGTCATCATGGCGCAGCTCCCGGCTGACGCGTTTCACCGCTTCGCGTAAAAAATAGTCGCCAGCTTGGTGAGAAAAATGATCGTTGATCCATTTAAATTTATCAAAATCTAAATAACAGAGGGCAAATGGCGTGCCGCTCGCCATCAGCTCACCGATCTGCCGTTCGAAATAGATGCGGTTGGCGATGCCGGTGAGCGAATCAAAGTAAGCAAGTTGGCGCAGCTTTTCTTCATACTGCTTCCGCTCACTGATGTTTTTTACCGTGACGATGACGCAATCGAGCTTTCCGGCCTCATCAATGATCGCTTTCCCGCTAGCTTCCATCCAAATCCATTCGCCATGTTCGTCCCGCTTGCGAAATTCCGCTGTTTGCGTCTCATATGTATCATACAAATTCGCCAATTTTTGCGTGATCACCGGCGCGTCGTCAGGGTGGACAAACGCCAACATATCATCATACGACGCTGGCTGCCAGTTCATTTTTCCCTGCCATGATGGCGGAATGTACGACAGCTGACGGTCACGTGAAAAAATGAAGACATAATCGTTTGAATGTTCGACGATCAGCTGCAAACGCCGCTCCGCCTCAGCGAGCCGCGCCCGCAGCTCCTCCGCTTGGGCTTGACGGCGCAACACGCACAATATAGCGGCCGCTTGGCCGCGCTCATCAATAATCGGCGACAACCCGGCAACGAAGGCGCCGCCGGACAGTTCCACTTGAAAAGCGGCTAGCTGTTCTTTCATCCGCTTGGCTAACCCCCGCCCCGCAGCCATCAGCGCCTTTTCCGTTTCTTCACTCAGCGCTAACCCAGCAAAGGTAGGGTTTCGATAAATCATGGTACCTTGCCCATTCAAGATGGCAACTGCTTCATTGAAGTGATGGAAAAAGGCTGTATACTTGTCCATGCAATGGTTACCTCGCCATTGATCGAAATATCCCGTTATCCTCACTTCCATTTTCACGAAAACATCGACAAAAATCAACAAATTTCGCAAAAAACCAGCGCCAAAATAAGAAACCGCCCACCGGCGGCTGACCGATCACCCAATTTGCCGCTGGCGGGCGCGAAGCGGGCACGTTTGGCAACACGTTCCCCCCGTTGTATGCACGTACAAGCAGCACGTCGTTCGCTGCATGCCGCTCGCCCCTTTAAAAAAGCGGCGGAGCGGGTTGTCTTTTTGGCCAAACAGACGGCCATCAGCTTCATGAACGAGAAAACGAAAATCGGCCCGCAGCCGATCGGCGACGAACGCAAGCGATTCATCTTCCAGCCAACGTTCATATACCCAATACACGTAAATGGCGACATTTTCCCACAAGACGAGCGGGGAGATGCGCGTCAGACGGCGCAACTGAGCAATGAGCGGCGCGAACAGCTCGGCGAACACGTCGCGAACGGCTTGCTCGCGCCAGCGGCTTCGTTCGCTGCCGCACATCTCCGCTTCCGCCGGCTCAAGGCGAAAGCGCGGCATCCACGTCTCTCCTTCACCGTCCGTATCAAGCCAAATGCGCTCAGGCTCAAGCAAAAGCCGCTTGTTCCATGCCGACATGGCGTATAACGCCATCGGCGCTAAAAAGCTGAGGCGCTTGACCAGCATCGACGCCGCCACAGCGTCATTCGCCGCCCCCATCTCATCACGCACGTGGGCGACATACTTAGCGAGCTGTTCGGCGTCCTCCAGCAGCCGGGAAAACCGCATCGACGCCGAAGCATCGGGCTGCTTGCTTGAAAAACGATACGTTTCTAACGCTCTCATTTCGTCTTCGCACAGTCTCATCATGATACGCCTTCTTTCTGTAAAATGCGCCGCCCTTTTCCGTACGGAATGCAAAGCGGGGTGCCAAAGAGCGGATCGTACGTAATTTGGCAATCCAACTGAAACACATCGTTTATGAGCTGGCGGGAAATGACGTCTTCTGGCTTCCCTTCGGCGTACACTGCCTTGTCGCGAATGGCGACGAGATGATGTGCATAACGGCAGGCCAAATTTACGTCATGAAGCACCATCACGATCGTCCGCCGTTCCTTTTCATTCAGCTCAAACAATAAATCTAAAATGTCAATTTGATGGGCCAAATCAAGATACGTCGTCGGTTCATCAAGCAAGATGATGTCCGTTTCTTGCGCCAGTGTCATGGCAATCCATGCGCGCTGGCGCTGTCCGCCGGAAAGCGAATCAACCGGCCGCTCGGCGAGCTCTGTCAGCCCGGTCGCCGCCAAAGCGCGCGCCACGGCACGCTCATCTTCCTCACTCCATTGTTTGAACCACGTTTGGTATGGGTACCGCCCTTGCTTGACGAGCTGCAGCACGGTCAACCCTTCCGGAGCGACAGGCGCCTGCGGCAAAATGGCCAAGCGACGGGCGATTTCCTTGGTCGGCTGTTTGGCGATCTCCTTTCCATCGAGCAAAACGGCGCCGCCTGCCGGCTTCAACAGCCGGGCCAAGGCGCGCAGCAACGTCGACTTGCCGCAGCCGTTCGCCCCAATAAACACGGTCATTTTCCCCTTCGGAATCGTCAAATGTAAGCGGTCGATCACGAGCGCGTCCCCGTAAGATAACGTTAACTCCTTCGCCTGCAGCACGTGCATGCTTTCCCCCTCCTTCATTGATGCTTTCCGACTCTGTACAATAAATAAATAAAATACGGCGCGCCAAGGGCGGCGGTAAACACCCCGGCCGGAATTTCCGCCGGCGCAAGCAGCAACCGCCCAGCCAAATCCGCTCCCATGACGAGCACACCGCCGAACAGCGCCGCCGCCGGAAGCAGCGCACCAAACGCTGAACCGACAAGGCGACGCGCCATATGCGGCGCCATCAGCCCAACAAAGCCGATGCCGCCGGCGAAGGCGACCGCGCCCCCAGTGAGCGCGGTGCTCAGCAACACCAGCCCGAGCCGTTGCCGTTCAACCGCGCCGCCAAGCCCAATCGCCAGCTCGTCGCCTAATTCTTGCACGTTGACGTGTCGAGTGGCGAGCATAGCAATAAGAAGCAACCCGATGACCGATGGAGCCATGAACGAGACGTGCTGCCAAGAAGCACCATACACGCTGCCCGTAATCCACACGTTCGCCTGGCTCGCCCGGTAAATCGGCCCGACGATCATCAGCAGCGTTGTCAACGCCTGCATCAGCGCAGAAATGCCAATGCCGACAAGCACGAGCCGAAGCGGGGCGAGACCGTTTTTCCACGCCAGCGTATACACGAGCCAAGCGGCGGCTGCAGCGCCGAGAAAAGCCGCGAGCGGCAGCCAGTGGATGCTGACGGTAAGGGAGTTGTTTTCATCGCTAAACAGCGCCAAAAAACCGACGACCGCGGCGGCCGCCCCGTCGCCACCACTAAACGGGCGTTTGAACCGTTGTTGTCGATCAAGGCGGCCATCGCCTCCCGCCAGTTCGTATCGGTATACCCGTACACCACGCTCATCCACATGGCGGTAAGAAGCAAGATCGCCAGCCCAATGAGGCCCTGCGTTTTTTGACGATTCGTTGCGAACATGGTGTGAAATCTCCCTTAGTATAACATCTACCGTTAAGTCTATTTGATAATGACTCTCATCGTCAATATTTTTTACCCTCTTTTTATTATGATTTTCTCATGATTTTTTTATTTTTTCTGACAATGATTATCACTATTATTTATGATAGTGGCATGAATGAAACTCATTATCAATTCCGTGAAATGGAAAAGGGGGATTTGCACCGTGAATATGAAACAAACCCATCTTCTTTTCACCTTCCTCCTTTCTCTCCTTCTTCTCGCCGGCTGCGGTGGGAAACAGGAAGAAACGGCCAAACCGAAGGGCAACAATCAATCGAAAGAAGCAAGCTACACCGTCGAACACGCCATGGACACGACCGAAATCAAAGGTACGCCCAAACGGGTCGTTGTATTGACAAACGAAGGAACAGAAGCCCTGCTGGCGCTAGGTGTGAAACCGGTCGGCGCCGTCCAATCGTGGACGGGCGATCCGTGGTATGACCACATTAAAGACAAAATGGACGGCGTCAAAGAGCTCGGATTGGAATCGGAGCCGAACGTTGAAGCGATCGCCGCTTTAAAGCCGGACTTGATCATCGGCAACAAAATGCGCCATGAAAAAATTTATGAACAGTTGAAACAAATCGCTCCAACCGTATTCTCTGAAACGCTGCGCGGCAACTGGAAAGACAACTTTATGCTCTATGCGAAAGCGGTGAATCAAGAAGAGAAAGGGAAACAAGTCATTGCCGACTACGACAAGCGCATTGAAGACGTAAAAGCGAAACTCGGCGACAAGCTGAAAATGAACGTGTCGGTCGTCCGCTTCATGGCTGGTGACGTCCGCATCTACCATAAAGACTCGTTCTCCGGCGTCATTTTGGACCAGCTCGGCTTCGCCCGTCCGGAATCGCAAAACGTGAACGACTTCGCGGAAACCGGTGTGACGAAAGAACGCATCCCGGCCATGGACGGCGACATCCTGTTCTACTTTACGTATGAAACAGGCGACGGCAAAGCAAGCGAAATCGAAAAAGAATGGATTAACGATCCGCTCTTTCAAAACTTAAACGTCGCGAAACAAGGCAAGGTGTACAAAGTGAGCGACACGATTTGGAACACAGCTGGCGGTGTGCTCGCTGCCCATCTGATGCTGGACGATATCGAGAAATATTTCTTGCAGGAACAATAATCTTACGTAAAGGCTGTGCGAAAGATGGCATACCGAATCTTCTGCACAGCCTTCCTCTTCCCTTTTCCTCCGCATTCCCTACTCTCCGTTCCCGCAAAGCATCCGGGCACAAAACCGATGATCTGGATGAATTGCTTAAACATTTCGATGCTAGGCAAGCGCCCCTGACAGCAACTCCATTGCCGTTTAACGCAAATTGTGATACATTCAAACTATGAAATGAACGAAAGAAAGGGAGAAGACGATTGAACCATCCAGCACGGATCGCAGCATGCCTGTTGTCGCTTAGCGTTCTATTGTCAGGCTGTGCTGATGACAGCAGCCAAAAACAAAGCCATTCGCATATGACGAAAACCGCCACTGGCGATATTCGCGAGACAACGAAATCGGTCGAGCATTTACCAAGCTTTTTAGGCGCGTTCGAAGAGGAAATGGCTGTGTTGTACCAACAGGCTGCGGAACACCGCGAACTGCTTGAAAACATCCCGTGCTATTGCGGCTGCGGACAATCGGCCGGCCATAAAAACAACTATGACTGCTTTGTCTATAAAAATAAAAAAGACGGATCGATTGTCTGGGATGATCATGCAACTAAATGCGGCGTCTGTCTCGACATCGCTGCCGAATCGATCGCTGCTTACAATCAAGGGAAATCGATCAACGACATCCGGCATATGATCGACGAAAAATACAAAGAAGGCTACGCCGAACCGACACCGACAAAACCGCTTTAATCCTAATGAAAAAAGCGCCGAACTGGGCGCTTTTTTCCGTCGTTTTTGTTCCGCTGAGCGCTCTCATCCATATGGCGCTAAGAAGCAAGAGAAACAGTCCAATGAGACCCAGCGCTTTTTGACGGTTCGTTCCGCCTGTTGGCCGAGAAGGCTCGTGAAAAACGGCTGATCCCCTCAATGGAAGAATAAGCGGAAAGCAGGACCGATAAAACAATGTTTTTAGAAATAAAATGGTAAGGATATATGCACAATTCAAGCACCAACCTCCAAGATCAGCTGATGAACCTCTCCCACCTACACTGTGCTTAGAAGGATCGTGAAAAACGGCGGAGTTCCTTCCTCCAATGGGAGAACACGTGAAACGCAGGATCGATACACCAAGGTTTTTCTAGTTGAGAAGTGACATTGCAAAGCTGGATCCAAGATTAAATCACCAGCCTCTTAGAAAGCTGGTGAAACACCGCTGTTACACACCAATCGGCGGCATTTTCACTCAAAAAAGAAAGCTGATTCTGCGAGGTTTCTCTAATTGAGAAATGGGTAAAACTCAGCGGTATTTTGCCCTAAATCACCGACCTTTTAGAGGGGGAGACTTCGCGGTCAATGTGTTAAAACTCGAGTTCCCCTGTCAAAGATACTCCCCCAATGGCCTGTCGGCGCGGGCAACATCAACACCGGCTGAGCGCGGCGTACAAATCATGCAATGTTTCGATGCCGCGTTTACGCAGTTCGTCGAGCAAGATGACCCATAACTTCGCCATCGCTTCCACATCGCCGTCCGCCGTATGACGGCGCGGGCAGCGGATGCCATAACAGGCTAATGCATCGTCAAACGTCGGGCATGAATGGCCGATCAGCGTCATCATCGGCTGCAAGTCAAGAAAGCGCCCGCTCCATTTTTGCCGGTAATGGCGCCAAAGGCCATGGCGTAAAAACGCCAAGTCATGGCCAATGTGATAACCGAGGAGTACACCGGCGGCAATAAACGGCACAAACGCGCGCAGCGCCTCGGCAAGCGGCGGAGCGAACATGACATCCTTCGCCTCAATGCCGGTCAAGGCGGATATAGGTTCTGGAATGGGCTTTTCCGGCTTGACGAGCGTCATGTACGCATCCGTCACGATCCCTCCGACCGTTTTCGCCGCCGCCATGGCCAAAATTTCATCGCCTTGCTCCGGGGAAAAGCCGGTCGTTTCCAGATCGATGATGACAAACGGGATATCGATCAAACGGTCATGCCAATCGATGACGTGCTGTTTTTCCTTTTGCAGCGAGCGAAGCCACGATTCTTGCTGCCATGAATGGTCCTGTCCAAATAAGGCGGATGATGCCTCGCGCGGAACGCCGAGCGACAACATGCGGAGCGCCCGCTGCCAAAACCGGTGCCGCTCATGCATGAATGTTAGCCACCCGCCGGGCGACAAAGCGCTGCAATCGTTTAGCGGTGCGCATCGCTTGTTTCAGCCGCTTTTGTTCCGGCCGCTCAAGCGCCCGCCATAACACGTATTCACGCCCGTCCCCCACCTCAGTGCTGTACTTCAGGCGAATCGAATAGTAAACAGAAAGCGCCTCGCAAACGGCGTCGGAAAACGGCGCCGTCAACACGCCATTCGCTTCAAGCGCCCGCCGCCGCTCGGCTGTGCCCGCCGCCGGGACGTGCGCAAAACACGCCAACCATTTCAAAGCGTTGGTGAGCTGCACGTAACCGCCCTGTTTCATATGAACGGCCCCGCTGTACGGCCCCCATCGCTCCGTTTGCACGTTGCCCAACCAGCCCAGCGGAACCGGAGGAAACTGAACGTGCTCGCCCATGCGCGCCAACAGCAGCGGCCGTTCGGCCACCGCCGCAAACAGCGCCTTTCTTGCCGTCTCAGCCAATTCCGCTTCCCCATAAAGAGGCCGCATATCCATCGCAATCAACAAAAAACGAATGTCGTTCGGCCACCCGCTGTCCAAGTAGGAAACAAGCTGTTGCTCCCAACCGCGGACTGACTGTGCCCACCGCTTGTTCGTCGCCATCACGTAACCGGAACAGTACGGATACCCAGCCTCATGCAGCATATCCACCCCGATCGTCGCCATATGGCGAATGAATTCATAACAAGCCGCTTCCTCGTTCTCAGGACAGTTGAATAAAATGCCGTGATCTTGATCCGTCCAAATCGTCGGCTCACACCGGCCGATGCTTCCCATCACATACCAGCACCACGCTGAGGGACGAACGCCGACCGACCGTTTCATCGTCTCCCGCTCGGCAAGGAAGAACGCGCGGCGAAGGATGGCTTCATGAACAGAAACGATGTCATTGGGGAGCTGACCCATTTGTTCACGTACTGCATAGCGCCGCAGTTCACGCGCCAGTTCATCGTGGCAAAAACGAAGTTCGGCGGCCGACTCGGCTCGGTTTAGCCGCTCGACCACCTTTGCCGCCAATAATTCCATCCTCTTTTCCCCTCCCGATTACTGCTGGGCGAGGGTTTTGGGCTGATACGCCGGATCGAGCTGTTCCGGATAGCCATACGAACCGTGCTCACTAATATCAAGACCGGAAATTTCTTGCTCGGCCGTAACACGCAGCCCGACCGTTTTCTTCATGGCATATAAGATAACAAACGAGACAGCCGCGACATACACTGCCGCACCGAGCACACCGACCGTTTGCACAATCAGCTGATCAAATCCGCCCCCGTAAAACAGCCCAGCCTTCCCGATGCCCGTGATCTCGACTAAACGCGGCGAGGCGAAAAACCCGGTGGAAATCGTGCCGATGATGCCGGCAATCCCGTGGACAGAAAACGCGTAAATCGGATCATCAATCCCTTTGCGCTCAAAATAGATCGATGTCCAGAATGTCAACGCCCCGGCCACCGCGCCGATCACCACCGCCGCCCACGGTTCGACGAACGCGCATGCGGCGGTAATGGCGACTAAAGCGGCGAGCACACCGTTCACCATCGCCGGAATGTCCGCTTTGCCAACCAAAATTTTCGCCGTCAAGATCGCGGCAACCGCCCCTGCCGCAGCAGCCAAATTCGTCGTCAGCGCCACATAGCCGAAAAATCCGTCACCAACGGCCATCGTGCTGCCGGCGTTAAAACCAAACCAGCCGATCCATAAAATCAACCCACCGATGACCGTATATACTTGGTTATGCCCGGGGATCACGTTTGGCGTCCCATCTTTATTGAACTTGCCGATGCGCGGCCCAAGCAAAACCGTCGCCACAAGCGCCGCAATCGCTCCTTGCAGATGGACGACTGTTGAACCGGCAAAATCTTGCATTCCCATTTTTCCAAGCCAGCCGCCGCCCCACACCCAATGGCCGATCACGGGGTAAATGGCGATCGTAAACATCGTCCCGAAGAGAAAATAAACAGACAGTTTCGCCCGCTCGGCAAAGCCGCCCCAAGCGATCGCCAGCGACACGCCGGCAAAGCCGAGTTGGAATAAAAATTTGAGCTCGAGCGGCACATTCGCCCACGATAACGAATCAAACGTTCCTTTTCCTTCTTTTAAAAACCATCCTTCCGTCCCGATGAAGCCATTCCCAGCCCCAAATGTAATCGCAAAGCCGAACGCCCAAAACGCCAATGATGCGAGGGCAAAACTTAAAATTTGTTTGCCGGCCACATGCCCGGAGTTTTTCATGCGCGTGGATCCGGCCTCAAGCAAAGCAAACCCTGCCTGCATGCCGATCACGAGCACCGCCGAGAGCATGACCCAAAGGGCATCGAGCCCGAGCGTCAACGTTTTTTCATCCATCGTGCACATCCCCCTCTGTCATTTTTTATAACTTATATATGTAATAATATATAACATAATTCAACCGATAACAACGATCATTTTTTCTTGAAACCGGTTTCTGATAGAAAAAGTTTGTTAATTTTTTTAACAATAAAAGAATGCCCCTCATCACGAAGGGCATTCCTCACCATGTTACGCCACACGAATCGGCTTGCCAAACGGCACGCGCGGCATATAATCGTCCGGCACAAGCCAAAACACTTCATAGTCGACTTCAAGTTCTTCATAAAAATAGCCGGTTACATCGGTAATGTAAAACAACGTATCGATTTTTTGCCTAGCGGCCCATTCCAGCACTTCGGTGTACGACGATTTCCCGTGCTTGAAATATTTAATCGTCGCCACGCCAACCGGAGAGACATCGCGAATTTTAAAATCCGCTTGGACGAGCAATGTGTCCGGACGCAGTTTTTCAAACAGGTTGACGATGTTTTGAATCAGCACCGGCCGCGCCGGACGGTTCGATGTATCAATCGCCAAGGCAATCGAATGGTCCTTCCGCTCCTTAAGCAACGATAACAATGCTCGCTGCCATCTCACGAGGATCATCCCCCTTATATCGGTGAATCGCCGTGCGCACTACTAGTATAGACCGCCTTGGCGAAACGTACGAACTGTTTTTCTTTCCTGTTTTCCTTCCTTTTCTCAACCAAGCCGGGGATGGGCCCGTCGCAGTCAACCTCCGCCGCTTTACTCAGGCCGGGAGAAAGGAGTGTCCGCCTTTTCTTGGTCCGCCGCCTCGATCGTTCCCTCCATGTACACATCGCTGACTTGTTCATGCGTTTCCGCCAACGCAGCGTTAAGAAGTGAAGCGGATGGCTCAGCGGATGGGTCATCGTGGCGCTCGGCGACGTCGAGCGATCGGTCGAGCGATCGTCTGATTTCTGTCATCGTTGCTCCCTCCTTTCCGTTCATCACCTTCGTTTTATTTATGTGGAACAAAGGGAAAAAGAAAAGAAGGAAGTTTATGGATGATACATGCATACATGGCGGCCCGCGCGACAAACTAATGATAAACGTTCACAGAGAGGATGATGACCAATGAAGCAGCCGAAACGAAACGACAGCTTAGAACAACAACAAAAAAAGCAGCAACCCAACAAAGAACTGGAAAAGCAACCGGGCTACGGCGATAAAAAACTAGAGGGCCCGAACTACCCAGCGGAATAAAGGCGGCAGGGCAAGATGAGACATTTGCTTGCGTTGACGCTCAAATATTTGCTTACCGCGACGGTCATGTTCGCTATTTTGCCGCTGTTTTTGCGCATCTCATCAGCGGAAATATTGTCGTTCAGCCTCTGGCTAACGCTTGCCGCCTATGCGCTCGGCGACTTGTACCTTTTGCCGCGCCTTGGCAACGTTTCGGCAGCGATCGCCGATTTTGGCTTCGTCTTCGTTGCCGTCTGGATTGGCGTTGGCGTGTTTTACGACACCGGTGGCGGGGCGGTCGTAAACGCAGCGTTTTTCGCCGCGCTGCTTGCCGCGTTTGGTGAGCTGCTGTTGCACGCCTATGTTCTCCGGTTTGTCGTCGGCCAACACGGAGAGGAAGACGCGCCGCTTGCCGGCGGCCCGCGTTGGCAAACGGAAGCGGCGGAAGAGTTTGACGTCCGCGCCGCCCGCCCCGGCGATCAAGAAGGCACACAGGTGAAACAAGAAGGCGACCGGCAGGAACAAGAACCGCCCCATCCTCCTATTTTGTAAGCAGCGAACAGACGCCAAATAACCAATGCTCATCAGCGATGGCCGAACGGCGACCGGTCTGTTCGTTTCTCCACCAAGCGGAACACTACAACAGCAAAAAAACGGGTGTCTTCTCGCTCGCGAGACACCCGTTTTACATATGATGATACTCACCCTAATCGCTTGTTTCCGCACTCAACGGGCCGCCCTCTGCCCGTTCGGCCAATGGCCAAAGAGCAACGGCGCCTTTTTTATTGTTCCGGCCGTTTCAGCGCCAGCAGCGTCTGCTTTAGTTCCGCTTCCATCGCTGCGAGTTCGCGTTCGGCCTGCTGCCGTTTCAACCGACCCTCGGCTTGAATTTTTAACGTTTCTTCGAGCGTGGCGATCAAGTTTTCTTGCGTTCGCTTCAATGTCTCGATGTCGAGAAGGCCGCGCTCGTTTTCCTTGGCGATTTCGATGCTGTTTGTTTTCAACATTTCCGAGTTGCGCAGCAACAGTTCGTTTGTGGTTTCGGCAACCCGCTTTTGCGCCTCGGCCGCTTTTTGTTGCCGGAAAAGGGTCAAGGCGATGACAATCTGATTTTTCCAAAGCGGGATCGCGTTTAAAATCGACGATTGGATGCGCTCGATCAATGTCTCATTCATATGTTGAATCATGCGGATTTGCGGCGCCGTTTGGATCGTCACTTGCCGGCTGAGCTTCAAGTCGTGCACCCGCTTCTCAAGCCGATCAGCGAACTGCCGCAAGTCCTGAACGTCCTGCCATGCCATTTGGTCACCGGAGCGCTCAGCGGCCGCCTGCTTTTCGGGGATCGTTTTCGTCCGCAGCTCTGCAAGCTTATATTC
Organism: Geobacillus sp. B4113_201601; assembly: GCF_001587475.1. NCBI lineage: Bacteria > Bacillati > Bacillota > Bacilli > Caryophanales > Anoxybacillaceae > Geobacillus > Geobacillus sp. B4113_201601. The sequence goes on along the minus strand of NZ_LQYX01000001.1, from coordinate 39,234 downwards.
GGCCGCCGCAATATAAATATTGAGCGCCTCAAAATAGTCTTTATTTTTCTCATAAAGCGTCTCGAGCATCATCACATCGCGCAGCAGTCCATGCCGATGTTTCTCAAGCTGGTCGGCGATTTTATCAATCTCGACGCCGATTTTTTGATATTTGGCGACCATGCCTTGCAGCGGTTTGGCCACCGTGCCAAACAGGCGCGACAGCCATCCTTTTTTCGCCGGCATGAGGTCATCCGGGTTGACCTCTTTAATTTTCGCCATCAGCTCGCTGATCACTTCGCCGATCGGGCCGGCATCTTTCGTCTGCACATGATGCAAAATCGTATGGGAAAACTTCGACAGTTCGGCTTGGGCTGCCACGCCATACTGTAAAATAGCTTGATGATTGGCCGGATCGATCTGTTTGGCAAGCGCCAGCGCTTTTTCTCTATGTTCCGGCTTTAACGTCTCAAGCACACTGGCCGGCTTTTCCGCCTCTTCGGCGAACGGCGCCGCCGGAGAAGAAAACGGTCGAGCCAGCAGTTCATCGAGCACGCTTGTCCGTTCCTGTTCATGAGATAAATCGATCCTGTCACGATTCCGTTCGTCCATCGTCATTCCCCTTTCGTTCGCGACAGCCGGTCAGCTCCCTTGTTTTGCTAACGCTTGAATTGCGGTTCTCCTTGCAGATAGCGGAGATGAAGCCGATCCGACTGCTGGAGCGATTGCTCAAGCACTTTCGCTTCCGTCTGCAGCGACCAAACGTCGCCTGACAACACATCAAGCAGCTGCCGCTCCGCCGCTTCGGTCAGCTCGCTGAGCAACCGTTCTGTCTTCCGCAGCGCTTCCGTCATGTCGGCGCTTTGCACCGGTTGCCGCGACAAATATACGTATTTTTCGACCATCTCCACTGCCGTTGGCCATTCGTTTAAAAAAAACGGCTGAACAAGGCGGAGCTGATGCGGCTTTTGTTCGACGATGCGGATGAGCTGGTCAACGACCGCCCCTAACCGCGAGACAGTTTGCCACATCGCTACCGAGCGAAGCCGGTACCGAGCGCGGCGCAGCCGCTTCCATAACGCCCGCGCCTCGTGAAGCTGACTGCGGACGTAAGCCTGCTCCTCAACCGGCACACCGGCCGCTAAGCGATGCCGCCTTTTCATGACGGCCGACACTCCCCACATCGCCGCCATTCCCGATACGAACGACGGCCAAAAGCGAAAATCAGCGGCGAAAAAAACAACAACAGCCGTCACAGCCCCAACATTCCACGAAACAAACCAACGCCATATCGTGCGAAACAATGGCTTCATGGTTCCATCCCTTTCTTCATCTTTTCTTCCATTATAGCATGTCCACATTTTGATACGCACAAGCTTTCCGGGAAGTTTCATCAAGCAAAGCCCCCCGGCCTTGTCCGGCTATGAGGTTGAACATTGGCTGCGCATCACCGTCCGCGACCCAAAAAAAGCCGGCTCCATTTACGAAACAGGTGTCACTCACGGGGCAAATCTGGCCCGCGGCTTGGCATTTCGGCTGGCAAACGAGCCGGTGTACTATCAACAGGCGCTCGCACGAGACGTCCACAATGCCAAAGAAAAAGCGCTGGCCATTGCCCGCGCTCTTGGCTTGCCGCTTTACGATCTACCCGTTGAGCTGAAAGAGGAGCCCGCCTCGCCGCCGGCACCATACTCGCAAACGGCTGTTGCTACTTTTTCCAAAGCGCCGCCCATCCAGACACAAGATGTGGCCATCTGTGCCGCCGTTAAAGCGATATTCGCCTATTCATTTCGTGAGGTCGATTTCGCGAACGCGGGCTCCGCCGAACAACTCGACGCGAACCGTTTTCTTTTTCCCGTTTCGATCAACAACCGTGATCTCGTACACCCCCGGCAAACACGGGCCGATTTTTTGAACAAACGGGTCTTTCGTTGCTTCCCCCTTCCTTGTCACTCCATTGACAACAAGCGTTACCTCAGGGGCAGCGACGCGGACATGGAGAAAATAGAAAGCAGGCTCAAAAACGTACCGATCCCTAAAGGCATGGATCGCAAACACAGGGGGACGGGATGTCAGCCCTTTGATGTATACATGCTCCCCCTTGCGCTGGCGGTCAAACTCTTTATCCAATTCATCATACGCTTCAGAATGCCGATCAAAGTAAGCGAATAACGGCGCCAGCGTTTTTTCATTGATCGGCACCTCTTCATTCGTCACCCGCAGCATCCCCCGCAAGGCAGCTACATCATGATCGTCAATGGCATTTTTTAGCTGGCGAATGGCCATTTCACGGCTGGCCGCTGTTTTTAACGCGCCGTACCCGTTCCAAATCAACGTTCCTGCTCCCCAGGCGACAGCCAAAGCGAAAAACAGCCAGCTGAAGAAACGAACGGTTTTTTTTCTCTTTTCCCGGGACAACACATGCGCTTGCTGGCGTCTTGCATAACGCGCCAACGCCGCCGCGCCGTCTTTCCCGCTTCCCCCCTCAATTCTATCCGGCTCAGACGTATACGGCTTCATGTTGCCTTCCCCTCTCCTTCTCTCTATCTAATTCCACTTTATGTAAGAGACAGGGAATCTATGTTACATGAACACCGATACGTTTTTTATTATAATGATCAATAAAAAAACGGGTAGCCGTTTGCCCAGTCCCGGCCACCCGGATATTAAGACAGCGAGACACTGGATCGCCGCGCGGCTTGCCGAAACATCCAAGCATACAACCCCGCGCTGGCCAAAGCAAGCAAACCGAGATACGCAAACGTCCACGTATAGCCGATCCAAGTCACCGCCGCCAGCGACACCGGCGCCAGCATCCGACCGATCGTAAAACGAAGGCTCGCCGCGGCAAAATATTGGCCGCGCATATCCCTAGGAGCTAGCTTCGACACAAACGCCTGCTGTAAACCGGCCGTCATCAGCTCGGCGAACGTAAACAGCGCCATCACCGCCATCAGCTCGATGATCGATGTGGCATGGCTAAACAACCACATCGTGACGCCGTATACCATTGACGAACCAATAAAGACCCATCGTTCATTGTAGCGGCCCATCCACCGCGTCACGATCACCGTGCCCAGGGCGACAAGCAACCCGTTTTCCGCAATCAACAACCCAAACGCCTGGGCCCCGTCCACCGTAAAACGGCCCCATACGGTTTCCTCTTTCATTATTTCTTTTGTATACACAGGAATCAATAAATCAAGTTGCATGAACGTTTGCGCCACCAATACCCCAGCGGCGATAAACAAGAAAAAAGTCCGGTCGCGGACGATCACAACGTACTGCCGGATTTGTTCACGCCAAAACTGCGTCCATGACCTCGCTTTCTGGCTGGGCGCTGCCAATGGCGCGGTTTCGCGCAACTGTTTCGCCAACAGCGTCGCCATCGCGAAACATGAGCCAGCAGCAGCCATTAGCAACGCAAACTGATGGTCCGCGTAAAAGAGCCCCCCGATGGTGGGACCGATCACCACCGAAATGTTGACCGAGGTATAAAACACGGCAAACACATGACTCCGCCCTTGTTCCGGCACAACATCCGCCACCATCGCTTGGCTGGCCGGCCAATAAAACGCCCCGCAAATGCCGGCAAACGTAAAACAAAGAAACCCGACAAACGGCGACGACCACCATGGCGTGCTAGCCAAAGCAAAGAACAAAAACGCTGCCCCTTGCCCGTAGGCGGACAGCACCATCATCCGCTTGCGCCCGAACACATCGGCACAATAACCGCCGCACAAATTCGCCACAACAGAAAATAGCTGTGACACGATCAACAACACGCTCGCCGTTTCTTTACCGAACGAATCGGCAAAGTAAATAGCCATAAACGGAAAAAACATCCAAAATGTCGTATTCATCAGCGCCTCGCCAAACAGGCGCACTTTCAAGTTGCGATCCCACTCACGTATTCGCATCCGCTGTCCCCCTAATCTTTCGTCTCTCAAACTTCTTTGGAAATTATATCATATTTTTATTGGAACGGTAGAAATAGTTTTCAAATAAAAGAATGACCCAAACGTTGTTTTCCTGAAACGAAACGCAACATACGGTTTTTGACCATAAGAAAAAGGTGCCCCATCCTTTTGGGACACCTTCGACTGACATGTATATCTTACTTGCGGATGAATTGCTGCGTCCAAATATAGCCGTTTTCTTCAAAACCAACGCCGATATGCGTAAAGTTTTTGTTCAAAATGTTTGCCCGATGGCCTTCGCTGTTCATCCACGCATTGACGACTTCTTGCGGGGTGCGTTGGCCTTTGGCAATGTTTTCCCCAGCGGCTGTGTACGAGATGCCGAATTTTTTCATCATCTCAAACGGGGAGCCGTATGTCGGGCTGTTGTGCGAGAAGTAGTTGTTGACCGCCATATCGCGCGATTTCTCGCGAGCGACTTTGCTGAGGGCCAAGTCAACTTGAAGCGGCGGCAAGCCGTATTTCGCCCGTTCTTTGTTCGTCAGCTCAACAACTTGCTGCTCATAGGCGTTTAAGCCGGTTGTTTTTTGTGTGCCGGTCTTTGGTGCCGTGGCTGGCGTTTTCGCCGGCGCTTGCATATTGGCTTGCGGTTTAGCCGCCAGCTGTTTGACCGTTGCCGGCGCTTGTGGTTTTGTCGTTGGCTGTTTTGCCACCGCCGTTGGCTGTTTTGCCACCGCCGTTGGCTGTTTTGCCGCCGGTTGTTTTGTTACCGGCTTTACCGGTTGGAACGACACGAACGGGAAGTATTGTTGCAACCATTTCTCCACATCTTGAACGTTTGTGCTGACATATTTTACTTGATACGCATTCGCTGTCGGACATGTTGTCCCAGCTGCTTCCGTTTTCGTTGCCGCGAACGAAGCGCCGATGAGTGCGACCGAAGCGGCGATGGTTGCTACCATTTTTTTCTTTATGAGAATTCCTCCTTGTATCCTCTATTTAAAAGTCTCATAGATCTTGCGTCCATCTGACTACACAACGAGATTCGAAGGGAAACGATTTTCTTGTTCCCTTGCCTCGTCCCCATTATAGCACGGAGTTTTTGTAATATTTTTGGTCCAAAATGGAAAAATTAGCGCATTGGCAGCCTTCGGTAAAAAAGACGCTTGTTTTCATTGCCAAATCAACTCTAATTGTTGATGGTTGCAACAGTTGGAAGTAACATCCTTTCACTAACAGTCATCCCTCTTTTTCCTGTATCCCCTCAACCATCTATATTTTTCTTGCAAAAAAGGAGTTGACAGCCTCTCATTTCGGCCGTTTCGTTTAACAATTGTTACAGCTGTGTGACAAAACAGAAGAGAACCTCAATGTTTTGTTATAAAAAAAGAAGCTGAGGCGTTTCGCCCCAGCTTTGATGGTTATTCATGCTGTTGATCGACAATGAGTGCGGTTTGCACTTCGTTCGGCTTCGTCGATGAGCTGCTCATCGATCAACTTTTTTGTTTTTTCGATGACCGTTTTTCCGTCCGCCTTGATCGCCGTCTCATCCCGCTGCTCGAGCGCCAACGCTGCCTTTAGTTCTGCAAACCCTTTATATCGTAATTTTTTGGCAAACCGGACGATCGTGTTCGGCACTGTATAAAGCGCTTCCGCCATTTTTTGAATCGGAATGTCGGCGATCTCCTCACGGTGTTTGATAATGTAATCGACAATTTGCTCATCCGTATCGTTCAGCTTATCGGCATACAGCCGCACCCGTTCGTCAAACCGCATCGGTCTCCCATCCCCCACCGTCTTCTCGTTTGCTACTATTTTAGCAAGAACCGATGGCGGTTGGCTATAACGCTTGTTTCCGACTTTTTGAATGGCTTCACTTACTATATAAGCGGCTTTTTTTAGATTGCCCTTCTCATGTTTCAAAACGAGTTCCAAGCGTTCGTTCACTTTTTGGAAATATTGATCGATCATCGTCCATTCACCCCTTAAGCGCTTGATTTTCTATCTCTAAACTAGATTTGGCCCCCAACAGCCGCGGCTGAAACACTCCTGCAGCCAAAAAAAACGGCTTCCTAATCAAAGGAAACCGTTCATCAGCTCGTTGTATTTGTTTCTTTATTGTCCTGTATACCCACCAACCGGGATGTTGTCTTTCCGGGCAACGCCGGTGCGGTAAGCCGCTTCAATCACCGCCTGACGGACGCGTTCCACGACTTTGCTGTTAAAGACGCTTGGAATGATATACGTTTCATTCAATTCGTCCTCGGTGACCACCGAAGCAATCGCTTTGGCAGCGGCGAGCTTCATTTCTTCGTTAATTTCTTTCGCCCGGCAGTCCAATGCACCGCGGAAGATGCCGGGGAAGCAAAGGACGTTGTTGATTTGGTTCGGATAGTCGGAACGTCCGGTCGCCATTACGCGCACGTGCGGCTCGGCCAGCTCTGGATCGATTTCCGGCACCGGATTGGCCATCGCGAACACGATTGGGTCACGCGCCATTTTTTTCACGTCTTCGACTTTCAAAATGCCGGGGGCGGAAACGCCGATAAACACATCTGCGCCGGCGATGACATCCGACAAGCTTCCTTTCAGATTATCTGGATTCGTCATTTGCGCATATTCTTGCCAATACGGATTGTCGTACGTTTCGTCGCGGTGGATGGCGCCGTGGCGGTCCACCCCGATAATGTTGCGCACGCCAGCGGCAAGCAAAATTTTCGTGCAAGCAATGCCGGCCGCGCCAATGCCGGTTAAGACGACCTTAATGTCTTCCAGCTTTTTATCAACAATTTTCAAGGCATTGAGCAATCCGGCGAGCAGCACGACCGCCGTGCCATGTTGATCATCATGGAACACCGGAATGTCCAACTCTTCTTTCAATCGCTTTTCAATTTCAAAACAACGCGGTGCCGAAATGTCTTCCAAGTTGATGCCGCCGAATGCCGGAGCGATCGCTTTCACAATTTGAATAATCTCTTCCGTGTCTTTCGTGTCCAAGCAAATCGGAAACGCATCGACGCCGGCAAACTCCTTAAACAGCATCGCCTTCCCTTCCATGACCGGCATCGCCGCATACGGGCCGATGTCGCCAAGCCCGAGCACCGCTGTGCCATCCGAGACGACGGCGACCGTATTCCGTTTAATCGTCAGCGAATACGCTTTGCGCGGATCTTCAGCGATGGCCGTGCAAACGCGCGCCACGCCCGGCGTATACACCCGCGACAAATCATCGCGCGTTTTCACCGGAATTTTCGAGCTGGTTTCAATTTTCCCCCCGATATGCATCAAAAACGTGCGGTCGGAAACGTTCACAATTTTGACGCCCTGAATCCGTTTCAGCGCTTCGATGATCAAATCGCACTGTTTCGTATCAAGCGCACTGACGGTGATGTCGCGCACCGTATGGACTTTGCTTGATGAGATGACGTCAATCCCGACGATGTCTCCGCCCGCCTTGCCGATCGCCGCGGCGATATCGCTAAAAGAGACGCGGTCTTTTTCAAACTGAAGACGAATCGTAATGTTCATCGCTGCCCCGCCTGGTAATGCCATACCTATCGTCCTTCCTTTTCTCTATATTTTGTAAATGGTCTACGGTACAAATGTTATCTTATGAGCGCCAAAAAGACAACCCTTATGGTTCGAACAAGCCAAACGGATGCTGGCGTGACAGGCAAAGCGGCCAGCGCAGAAATAAGCCTACTTTGGCTGCATCAGTCGGTAGGAGTTTCACGAAAAAAAGCGGCCTTCCCGGATGCAGGAAGACCGCTGCCTTTCCGCTATTGAAGCAGGCGGAGAAACTCGCGCATAAACGCCGGCAAATCCGGCCACGCATGGGCGGAAACAAGGTTGCCGTCGACATGCACCGTACGGTCGGACACATACGTCGCTCCGAGCGCTTCAACCCCCGGTTTGCAAGCGATATACGCCGTCAAGCTCCGCCCTTTCAGCACCTCTGGCATCGTCTCAAAAATGAGCGAAGCATGGCAAATCGCCGCGATCGGCTTATTCGCCTCAAAGAAATGACGGACGATGCGCTGCACGTTTTCATCAAGGCGAATGTATTCCGGCGCCCGCCCGCCCGGAATGACTAACGCATCGTATTCGGTCGGGTCGATCTCGGCAAACGAGGCATGGGCGTCGATCAAATAGGCTTGTTTTTCCACGTACGTATCCCAGTCGGCAAAATCATGGACAACGGTGTGCAGTTTCTTTTTCTTCGGCGCGGCAATCGTTACGTCATGCCCTTCCTCCAACAAACGATAATACGGATAATACACCTCCAGCGCCTCAACAGCGTCGCCGGTGATGATCAACACTTTTTTGCTCATCATTCTCGCCCCCCTTGTCCATTTTTTCCTTCTCTTTTATCATAATGGAAACGGACGGAAAGGAAAAGCAAAATGATTGTCGAATCAATAGAAAAAGGGTTCGTGTGAAGCTTTAACGAGGAAAAAGCGCATGATCAAGGAGGAATCAACCATGACCATTGCCTCTTGGCTCGCCGAATCGCGCCGAACGGTGGTGCTTACCGGCGCCGGCATGTCGACCGAAAGCGGGCTGCCGGATTTCCGTTCGCCGCGCACCGGGCTGTGGGCGCGTTTTAACCCGAGCGAACTCGCTACCATCGATGCGTTGTACCGCCGCCGCGAGTCGTTTTTCAAGTTTTACCAATACCGCATCCGCACCTTGCAGCAATGCCAGCCGCATGATGGACATCGCCTGCTCGCCGACTGGGAGCAGCGCGGAATCGTGCAGACGATTGTGACGCAAAACGTCGATGGATTTCATCAACAAGCCGGCAGCCGATGCGTCATCGAACTGCATGGCTCGCTCCGAACCGTCCATTGTCAGCGGTGCGGGCAATCAAAGCCTAGCTTTGTCTATTTGCACGGTGTGTTGACGTGCGAATGCGGCGGTGTTTTGCGTCCATCGGTCGTATTGTTTGGCGAGCCGCTGCCGGAGAATGCCATCAATGCAGCGTGGGAAGCCGCCCGCCAAGCGGACTTGTTCCTTGTGCTCGGCTCATCCTTGCAAGTAGCGCCGGCGAACCAACTGCCGCTTGTCGCCAAACGAAACGGCGCCAAACTCGTCATCATCAATTGGGAACCGACAGAACTTGATGATCTCGCTGACGCCGTCATCCAGCAACGGAAAATTGGCGACGTGCTGAAAGAACTTAACGAACAGCTGACGGGAGGAACGTCATGAACCGGGAAGCGATGTTCCAAGAGGCGCTTTGCTCAATCGGCGATGATTCACAAATCCGCCATTGGCGGCGCGTATCCGGCGGCGACATCAATGACGCCTACCGCGTCCAAAGCGGCAAGCAAACGTATTTCATCAAAATGCAGCGCTTTCCGCCAGCCGGCTTTTTCACCGCCGAACAAGCAGGGTTGGAACGGCTTCGCCAAGCGGACGCCATCCACATCCCAGCTGTCTTTGGCGTCGGGGAAGCAAACGGATGGGGCTGGCTTGTCCTCGAGTGGATCGAAGGAACAGAAACAGCGCAGACGGCCAAACAGCTCGGGCGCGGCCTCGCCCGCCTCCATCGATGCCGCGGGCCGGCGTTCGGGCTCGACCACGATACATATATCGGGACGCTGCCACAACGAAACGGCTGGTACGGCCGCTGGCTTGACTATTACCGCGATGCCCGGCTCGCCCCGCAAATGAAACGGGCGGCAGCAAACGGCCTCCTGCCCGCCGAGCGACAAAGAAAGTTGGAGCGGCTGCTTGAGCGGCTTGACCGCTGGATTCCAAACGATTGTTTTCCGTCGTTGTTGCACGGCGACTTATGGGGCGGCAACTGGCTTCCGGGTCCCGGCGGAGCTCCTTATTTGATCGACCCGTCCGTGTTTTACGGTCATTATGAGTTGGAGATCGCGTTCACCGAGCTGTTTGGCGGCTTTCCCGCTCGGTTTTATGCAAGCTATCAAGAGCTGATGCCCCTTACTCCGGAGTATCATGAACGAAAACCGCTTTACCAGCTGTTTTATTTACTCGTGCATTTGAATCTGTTTGGCGAATCGTATGGCCGATCCGTCGACCGCGTGCTTGAACGTTATGCGGGGGAGTAACCCCCCGCTTGACTTGACCGCTCATTCCGGACGCAACACGAGCGTGCTGCCGTTGACTTTTCCTAAACTTGTCACATGGTACGTGCCGTTGACCCAGTTGTCCATACGAACAGCCCTGTTTGCGAAAACACCGCCTGTATGTCGATAAGGAGCGGACGCTCAAGCAGGCCCGCTCCCCAGTTCGCTTATTCTGCGCCGATCTTTTCAAGCAGCGCATCGCCGTTTCGGCTGACACGCACATAAGCGAAGCGGGCATCCCGCCACCGTTCCCCGCTTTGTTCCGGCACGAAATACGATTCAATCCCGTATACGACTTGCGTACTATAAAAAGTGCCGTTAATCAAAATATCCCCTTGTTGCCGCTTAAATCCGGGCCATTCTTCCCCATTCACGGCGTACACCCCAGCAAAGCGGTGCACCCCATCCGGTCCCTTTCGCAGCGCAACTTTCACCTTGCCGTTTCCATCCAGAGACGAGATCGTAGAAATGTCATAGCGAAGCCGGATATAATCCCCTTGCAGCACAGAACGCGGATCCACCGGCTCGAGCGCTAATTTGACCAACTGTCCGTCTCGCAATAGCCGTTCTTTCTCCCATACGGTATATCCGGTAAACAGAAATTGGGCAACAACGATCAACAGGACACCGAAGGAAACGTTTCGAGGCCACACCGCCTCCCTAGGGAAATGAAGCCGATTCCGTTTTTCCAGCCAAACAGCCCAAGCGAGCAACACCACCCCAGCCGCCAACAAACTGACCGATTTATGGAGCAAGTTCCACGCCAGCTCATAATATTTGAGCACAAAATAAAGAATGGTATACCCCCAAGCAATGGTCCGCTCGCGGCGCCGTCGTTGAAACAAGAAAAAGGCGAGCACCGCCACCATAGCGAGATTGAACGCCATATAAAGCCCATCAGGTTCGGAGATGTGAACACTTGTCGCAATCCCGAGCGAACTAAGCGCCAGCACGAGCGGGGTCGCGGCCGTCTTCCCTCTCCATCGACTGTACGCGTACAACGCCCCGTTCCATAGGGCGAGCAGCAACAGCTCCACCCGTCCATTCTCCATGTTCCCATCAAGCACTACATACAAATAAAGCGTCAACGCAACCGTCGTCAACCGCTGCATCCCGCGCTCCGGGACACGGATCACTCCCACGGCGAGCACGGCGATATAAAGAACCAACACCACCGTCGACAGTTCCCACGTCACCGTCCAGCCAAGCCCATAACCGACCGCGAGCAGCGTATAACGAACAACGGCGTTCCAACGGCGGCCGAGCCAAGCCGGAAGCACCAATCCAAAGATCGAAAGGAAAAACAGCACATACGGCGACCACGTGTCCGCCCACAGAAAATACAAGCCGAGCAAACTCGATATGGCCAACGACGAAGCTGCGAGCGTAATCACCGCTTGAAACGCAGCCAAAAACCATTTCCCGGCCCGCGTTCTCGCCGAAAACACTCCGGCCCGGCGCAAAAAGACGACCCCGCCGTACAGGACGATGGTGGCAACGACAAGTCCGAGGAGAAGCAGCCATGTTTCAAAATGATCCACCAGCAAACGGTGGTATTGAATGAACAAAAACAAGCCGGCAAACAAACTCGTCAGCAAACCATAGCCACGCTGTTTGGCAACCGAGAAAAAGTAGTAAAGCAGCCCGACAAGCAGCGCCGCATACACGTACGGCCACCAAACATCGCGCCCGTACGAAAAGCCGGTGATGCCGATGACAAGCAGCCAGCCGTGCATCGCCGCATACGCGGGATACGCTGTCCAAGGCGAACGGCTGAAGCGAACGAGCGCGCCGTTGACTACAGCGAACAGAAGCAGCCAGCCAAACGATGCCCATTCCGTCCACTCGATATGGTAAGCGGAAGGAAAATAATAAAACCAGCAAGCAAGTTGCAGCAGCACGACAGCGATGACCGAAAGCGCCGGATCTTTCGTCAGCCGCGCCAACAACGCTGTCGGCGCCAGCCAAATGAGGAACAACCAATAACTGTCGGCGTGAGAATTATAAATTTGTCCTACTAACGCCAATGAGATGCCAAACGACAACACCCCACCGATCAACATCCAGCGCCCTAAAAAGCGATGGCGGCCCGCCAAAGCAGCGCTTGCTCCATAAAACCCCGCCATCATGCCGATACTGATTCCGACTTTCGCCTCTCGCCCCATCTCCGGCCAGTTGGCGGCAAAAAAATACACGATGCCGGCAATGATGCACAAAAACGCTAACGCATACCCTGTTTTCACGATCCGGGCCGCCATATCGCTTCCCCCTTGTCAATGATTTTTTCTATAAAATATATGCAGAAAAAGCTGTCTAGAAGACCGTTGAAAATACGCGTTATTTCCTCGCACGTTTCCAGCCGCTGCCGGTCCGCTAGGATGCCGGTGATTTAAGGGAGCAGGTCGCTTACCAACCTCGTTTCTCAAATAGAAAAGCCTTGTCGCATCAGGATCGTCTTTCAAACGCTCCCCCATTGCTCAAAAGAAACAACCGTTTTTCGCCAGCCCTCTAGAAGGCTGGTGAAAAACTGCTGTCACCACCAATTTGCGACATTTTCATTCAGAGAAGAAAGCTGATTCTGCGAGGTTTCTCTCATTGAGAAATGGGTGGAACTCAGCGGTATTTTGCACGAAATCACCACCCTTCTAGAAGGCTCGCGGATAGGGTGGTGCTCCAACAGCGCTTCTTAAGCTGACACTGCCGAAAACACCACCCTCTTTCTCCGTTTTGTTTTCCAGCGGTTGTTTGTCACCGGTCTTCTCGGTTCCTGCTTGCGATGAAGAACATTACAGTTGGAGATGATGTTTTAAGTGGAAAATTTCCATATCATGCTCGGCCACCTTTTTTATCAAATAATCGATGGATGTTTGCTTGGAAGAGAATTCGCGCGAAGCCAGATCAAGAGCGGCCTGATGCTTATGAAGCATGTTCTCGATGTGGCGAAAGTGGCTCCGCATTTCTGTTGCAAGGTTGTCCACTTTTTCTTCGACCCGTTCAACTTTCACTTCAAGCCGTTGCTGTCCTTCTTTCAACGTTTGCACATCGCCCTTGACCATGTCCATGTCCACTTTCAACGTTTGCACATCGCCCTTGACCATGTCCATGTCCGCTTTTAATGTGCGCACATCCTCTTCTACTCGGTCAAGCCGCTGTTCCAAGCGGGCTTGTCCCTCTTGCAACAACTGCACTTCACCTTCCAAGCGCGCCTGTCCTTCTTTCAGCGCTTGGATCTCAATTTCCAAACGCGCTTGTCCTTCTTGAAGGGCCCGAACATCGCCTTCGATCCGATCGAGCCGCATGTGGATCGGATTCAACTTTTGGTCAAGCAATTCAGCCATTAGTTGCACGAGTTCGGCTTGACTCATCGTTTCTCACCTCCTTTCCTCCATTGTATCATGGTCCCACACAACGTCATAGTATAGAAAAAGAGATTTTCTGCGCCTTTTCGACAAGACGAGACGCTAGATCAAGCCGATGAATCGGCTTCATCATCAAATCACTATGGGGCAAAAGTGATTTTTTGATGATCAGCTACCAACGGTCGCCTCGATGAATCGACATCCGATAAAGAGCAAGGCAGGCCGACAAGTAAGCGCCGCCAAGCACAAACCCGCCAAGCACATCAGACGGATAATGCACTTGCAAGCTTAGCCGGCTTAAGCCGGTTAAGAGCGCCAGCGTCGCAAACACGCCGTAAATGGCCGCCCGCTCCCCGCGCTTTGTGCGCGTTTGCGCCAAAAAATACGCCAAAAGCAACAAATAAATCGTCCCGATCATCGCGTGGCCGCTCGGAAAACTGAATCCTCCGATCTCGGAATGCGGCGGGCGCTCCCGCCCAACCACATGCTTGATCCATTCATTGATGCCATACCCCCCACCAACAGCGACGACCACCAACACCATTCCATAGACATCGCGGCGGAAAAACCATAAACCAATAACAAGCATCACACTGATGATGCCTATTGTTTTCCCATTGCCGAGAAACGTAAACGGATCGAGCCATTGCCATGAATCAAACAGCTGCAGCCCACCTTCGTCAGCCGCCTTTGTCACCCCGGCGGCCACGCTTGCCCAAACAGCCAAAAAAAAGACCGCGCCGACAGCCGCTATCATCCATAACCGTCGGTTCACTCTGACTCACTCCTTGTCGATGCTTCCTCACAACCGCATCAGTCGGTTGTCCACTACGAGATCGTCAAATAGATTTGTATGGAGATGAAACCCAAAAGAAACATTGAAAGTTTCTCAATAATATTTTTACGAACAAAAGAAAAATCCTCCTTAAAAAGCAGCACTTTTTAAGGAGGAAACAACCGTTACGACGGCAGCTTCGTCTCTCCCATCAGGAACCGGTCCACTTCACGGGCCGCCCCCCGGCCTTCGTGAATCGCCCAAACGATCAGGCTTTGGCCGCGGCGGGCGTCGCCGGCCGCAAACACGCCTTCAATGTTTGTCGTATATTTACCGTACGGAGCTTTCACTTTATTGTTGACCGTTTCCACACCAAACTGCTGCAACAGTAGCTGTTCAGGACCTTCGAAGCCAATCGCGATGAACACCAAATCGCACGGCCATACTTGCTTCGTCCCCGGAATTTCTTGAAAGGTCGCTTTGCCGTTTTCATCAATGATTTTTTCCATTTGAACCGTATGCAGTTCTTTCACCCGGCCGTGCTCGTCGCCTACGATTTTTTTCGTTTGAATGCAATATTGGCGCGGGTCTGCCCCGAATTTCGCCTTCGCTTCCTCATACGCATAATCAAGCGTGAACACGAGCGGATATTGCGGCCACGGGTTATCGTCTGGGCGCTTGTCCGGCAACGCCGGGTGTTTGCCAAACTGGACGACGCTTTTGCAGCCTTGGCGCAGCGCGGTCGCCACACAGTCAGCCCCCGTGTCGCCGCCGCCGATGACGATGACACGTTTGTCCTTGGCGTCAATAAACTGACCGTCGGCAAAATTCGAATCGAGCAAACTTTTCGTGACGCCTGTTAAATAATCCATAGCAAAATGAACGCCTGTAAGCTCCCGACCTTCAATGGCCAAATCGCGCTGCTTTTGCGCCCCAACGCACAACACAACGGCATCGTATTGAGCGCGCAGCTCATCGGCGGTAATATCTTTGCCGACTTCGGTGTTTACAACAAAGGTGATGCCCTCTTCTTCAAGCAGCCGCACTCGCCGTTCGACGATGTCTTTTTCCAGCTTCATGTTCGGGATCCCGTACATCAACAAGCCGCCGATGCGATCGGCCCGCTCGTACACCGTCACCGAATGGCCGGCTTGGTTAAGCTGGTCGGCACAGGCGAGCCCGGCCGGGCCGGAGCCGACGATGGCCACCTTTTTTCCGGTGCGCGTTTTCGGGATGCGCGGTTTCACCCAACCTTCGGCAAACCCTTTATCAATAATGGCCCGTTCGATTCCTTTGATCGCCACCGCTGGGTCGGAAATGGCCACCGTACACGATCCTTCGCACGGCGCCGGACAGACGCGGCCCGTAAACTCTGGAAAGTTGTTCGTTTTCAAGAGCCGATCGAGCGCTTCTTTCCAACGGCCGCGGTACACTAAATCGTTCCATTCCGGAATGAAGTTGTGCACCGGGCACCCCGAGGTGAGACCGTTCAGCTCCAATCCCATATGGCAAAACGGCGTGCCGCAATCCATACAGCGAGCTCCTTGGCGCGCCAACACGTCTTCGGAAAACGGCTTTGTATATTCCTTCCAATCGTCAAGACGGGAAAGCGGGTCGCGCTTTTTTTCTTCCTCGCGAGCATATTCCATAAACCCCGTTGCTTTTCCCACGACGGTTCCCCTCCTTCTGCGTCCTCTCTTCTCTCCGCTCTATCCTTCCCGCCTGTTTGGCAGCCAAAAAGCGAGCCCCGCGGCGGCGCGGGGCCGAAGCGGCGCCGCCATGCGCAGCCGACCGAAAAAGCGGGACTACTTTGCGGCCGCTTGCAACATTGGAGCGTTGGCGGCAGCCGCTTTTTTCTGTTTCGCCACCGTTTCAAACGCCGCCATGGCAGCTTCATCATACGAAAGCCCGGATTGTTCGAGCGCTTGAATCGTTTCCACCATCAGTTTGTAGTTGTGCGGAATGACTTTAACAAACCGTTTCACATAAGCGTCCCACTCGTCAAGCACGAGCGAGGCCCGCGGACTCCCGGTATAGCGGAAATGGTTTTCGATCATCCGGCGGACGGCGCGAATTTCTTCCTCATTCTCGAGCCGTTCCAAGGAAACGAGCTCAAGGTTGGCTGCTTGCGTCCAGCTATCTTCATCAGCGAGAACGTAGGCGATGCCCCCCGACATGCCAGCGGCGAAGTTTTTGCCGACCGAGCCGAGGATGACGACACGGCCGCCGGTCATGTACTCACAGCCGTGGTCGCCGACGCCCTCGACAACGGCATGGACGCCGCTGTTGCGCACGCAGAACCGCTCGCCGGCGCGGCCGCGAATATACGCCTCGCCGCCCGTCGCTCCGTAGAAGGCGACGTTGCCGATAATGACGTTGTCCGCTGCCGCAAACGGCGCCTCATCCGGCGGACGGACGATCACTTTGCCGCCGGAGAGTCCCTTGCCGACGTAATCGTTCGCGTCGCCGACAAGCTCGAGCGTCATCCCTTTCGGCACAAACGCCGCGAAGCTCTGCCCTGCCGATCCGGTGAAGCGGAGGCGGATCGTATCATCCGGCAATCCTTCTTCGCCGTACCGTTTCGAAATTTCGCTGCCGGTCATCGCTCCGACCGTCCGATGGACGTTGCGGATCGTAAGTTCAAGCGCAACCGGCTCCCGGTTTTCGAGCGCCGGCTGCACCGCCGGCAAAATCGTCGTATAGTCAAGCGTTTCTTCCATGCGATGGGTTTGTCCTTGGCCGCAAGTGCGCGGGCCGTCGACTTGGTGCAGCAGGCGCGACAAGTCGAGATGTTTCGCTTTCCAATGCGTTTTCGCCCGCTCACTCACTGTCAGCACATCGACGCGGCCCACCATCTCGTCGATCGTGCGGAAGCCGAGCTCGGCCATGATCTCCCGCACTTCCTGAGCGACAAAATACATGAAGTTGACGACATGTTCCGGTTGGCCGGTAAATTTTTTGCGCAGCTCCGGATTTTGCGTCGCCACCCCGACCGGACATGTATCCAGATGGCAAACGCGCATCATGACGCAGCCCAACACGACGAGCGGCGCCGTCGCAAACCCAAATTCCTCGGCGCCAAACAGCGCCGCCATCACAACGTCGCGGCCGGTCATCAGTTTGCCGTCGGTTTCCAACACGACGCGGTCGCGCAAGCCGTTGAGCATCAGCGTCTGGTGTGTTTCCGCCAAACCGAGCTCCCATGGAAGCCCTGCGTGCTTAATGCTCGTCTTCGGCGACGCGCCCGTGCCACCGTCATAACCGCTGATGACGATGACATCGGCGTTCCCTTTCGCCACGCCGGCCGCAATCGTGCCGACGCCCGCTTTGGCGACGAGCTTAACGCTGATGCGCGCGTCTTTGTTCGCATTTTTTAAGTCGTAAATGAGCTGAGCCAAATCTTCGATCGAGTAAATGTCATGGTGCGGCGGCGGAGAAATGAGCTCCACCCCCGGCGTCGAGCCGCGCACTTTGCCGACCCACGGGTACACTTTGTTGGCCGGAAGCTGCCCGCCTTCGCCTGGTTTTGCACCTTGGGCCATTTTAATTTGCAATTCGTCGGCGTTGACCAAATAATGACTTTTCACGCCAAAACGCCCGGAAGCGACCTGCTTGATCGCGCTGCGGCGCCAGTCGCCGTTTTCGTCCTTCACATAGCGAGCCGGATCTTCCCCGCCTTCACCGCTGTTGCTTTTTCCACCGATCCGGTTCATGGCAATCGCCAACGCCTCATGCGCCTCTTGGCTGATCGAGCCAAACGACATCGCTCCGGTTTTGAAGCGGCGGACAATCGACTCGACCGGCTCGACTTCGTCAATCGGCACCGGCGTCCGGTTCGGATCGAAGTCGAACAAGTTGCGCAAGAACGTCAACTGTTCTTCATTGGCCAGTTTCGAATATTGCTTATAAAGATTGTAATCATTTTTCCGGCACGCCCATTGCAACAAATGGATCGTCTTCGGATTGAACGCGTGATGTTCGCCGTTGCGCCGCCATTGCAGCTCGCTGCCGGTATCGAGCACATGATCTTCGTGCCGGGCGGCAAATGCCGCTTCATGGCGCATTTTCGCCTCTTTGGCGATTTCCTCAAGCCCGATGCCGCCAATTTGCGAGGCGGTGCCGGTGAAGTATTGATCAATGACGGCGTCGCCGATGCCAACCGCTTCAAAAATTTGCGCACCGCGGTAGCTTTGCACCGTCGAGATGCCCATTTTTGACATCACTTTGACCACACCGTCAACAGCCGCCTTCCTATACGTGCTCACCGCGTCACGGTACGACAAGGCAATGACGCCGTTTTCGGACGCCTGGCGGATCGTCTCGAGCGCCAAGTACGGGTTGATGGCATCCGCCCCGTAGCCGATCAGCGCCGCAAAATGATGGACTTCGCGCGCCTCGCCGCTTTCGACCAGCAGGCTGACGTTTGTGCGCGTCCCGTTCCGGATCAGGTGTTGATGAAGCCCGCTCACCGCCAGCAACACCGGAATCGCCACATGCGTCTCATCAACGCCGCGGTCGGACAAAACGAGAAGCGTTGCCCCGTTCGCGATCGCTTCGTCCGCTTTGGCAAACAACTCATCCAACGCTTGCTTCAAGTCATCCGTAAACAGCGTCGGCAGCACCACACATGTAAACTCCGGATACGGATTGGCTTTTAACGCGGCCAATTCTTCGTTCGTCAATAGCGGCGTCTCAAGGCGAATGCGCCGCGCCGCTTTGGCGTCTGGATGCAAAATGTTCCCTTCTTTGCCGAGCAGCGTCATCGTTGACGTGACGACATACTCGCGAATCGCGTCAATCGGCGGGTTCGTGACTTGGGCAAACAGCTGCTTGAAGTAGTTGAACAAGCTTTGCGGCCGCTCGGACAATACGGCCAACGGGGCATCCATGCCCATGGCGCCGGTCGGGTCTTTTCCTTCCGTCGCCATCGGCAAAATCGTTTTTTCCACATCTTCAAACGTGTAGCCGAACGCTTTTTGCCGTTTGACAAGCTGCTTCGGCGCTTCGACGTCCTCCGGAATCTCCAGATCGCCAAGCGTGATCATTTGCTCATTGATCCATTGGCGATACGGCTTTTCATGAGCGATTTCTTCTTTAATTTCCTGGTCAGAAATGATCCGCCCTTGCTCTAAATCAACAAGCAACATTTTCCCCGGGCTCAGCCGTTCCTTATATAAAATGTTGTTCGGATCGATATCAATGACGCCGACTTCGGACGAGAAAACAATGTAATCGTCTTTCGTGACGTAATAGCGGGCCGGGCGCAAGCCGTTCCGGTCCAAAATAGCTCCGATTTGCTTGCCGTCGGTGAACGAAATCGCCGTCGGGCCGTCCCACGGCTCCATGAGACAGCTATGATACTCGTAAAACGCCTTTTTCGCGTCATCCATTTGTTCATCCCAAAACCACGGTTCCGGAATGAGCATCATCGCCACATGGGCCGGATTACGGCCAGCAAGGACGAAAAATTCAAACGCATTGTCCAAAATCGACGAGTCGCTCCCGTTTGTATCCAAAATCGGCAACACTTTTTCCAAATCGGTGCCGAACGTTTCGGACACAAATTGCTTCTCGCGCGCCGCCATCCAGTTGACATTGCCGCGGAGCGTGTTAATCTCGCCGTTATGAATCAAATAGCGGTTCGGATGGGCCCGCTCCCAGCTTGGGAACGTGTTCGTGCTGAAGCGCGAGTGCACGAGGGCGAACGCCGAGCGGAACCGTTCATCCTGCAAATCCAAATAAAACGCATCGATTTGTTCCGGCGTAAGCAGCCCTTTATAGACAATCGTCCGGCTCGAGAAGCTCGCTACATAGCACTCGTTGTGTTCCACCCATTTTTCGAACTGTTTGCGGATCACATACAGCTTCCGTTCAAACGCCAGCTCATCGGCCGCATCATCCCCTGCCGCGACAAACACTTGACGAATGAACGGTTGGCTTTGCCGCGCCAGCTTGCCAAGCTTGGTGCCGTCAACCGGCACGGTCCGCCAGCCGAGCAGCTGTTGTCCTTCCTGGGCGATGATTTCATTTACTTTTGCTTCATAATACGCCCGTTTTTCTTCATTTTCCGGCAAAAAGAACATCCCGACCCCATAGCGCCCTTTTTCCGGCAAGTTCATCCGAATGCACACGTCTTGAAAATATTCGTGAGGAATTTGCGTCATAATGCCCGCGCCGTCGCCCGTTTCCGGATCGCTTCCCTGCCCGCCCCGATGTTCAAGCTGACGGAGCATATGGAGCGCTTTTTCGATCACATCATGCGATGCTTTTCCTTTTAAATGCGCATAAAACCCGATCCCGCACGCGTCATGTTCAAATTCCGGACGATACAGCCCTTGCGCTTTCGGTAATCCGTAGTGTTTCATGCTGCCTTCCCCTCCCGTTCCGAATTGTCTGTAATATTCATTGTAGTTTTCAAAATTAATATAAACAATATATAATTTAGATAAAATTGATCTCATTTCGCGATCAATGAAAAAGGAGAGGAAACAATGGAGCTGCGGCAGTTGCAATATTTTGTGGAAGTCGCCCGGCGCGAACATGTCTCTGAAGCCGCCGATGCCCTTCATGTCGCGCAGTCGGCGATCAGCCGGCAAATCGCCAACTTAGAAGCAGAGCTTGGCGTCCAGCTCTTTGAACGGGAAGGACGGAACGTCAAGCTCACTCCGATCGGCCGCCATTTTTTGCCGCACGCCGAAGCGGTGTTAAAAGCGGTTGAGGATGCAAAGCAACAAATTGAGGAGTATTTGGATCCGGAGCGCGGAACGATTAAAATCGGGTTCCCGACCAGCCTCGCGAGCCATATGATGCCGATGGTCATCTCCGCCTTTAAAGCGGAACACCCAAACGTCTCGTTCCATCTCCGCCAAGGATCGTACTATTATTTAATCGAAGCGGTGAAAAAGCGGGAAATTGATTTGGCCTTTCTTGGCCCCATTCCCGCGCGCGAAATGGGCATTAAAGGGGAAATTTTATTTTCCGAACCGTTTGCCGCCCTCTTGCCGAACAGCCACCCGCTCGCTCGCCGCGACCGGATCGTGTTGAACGAACTGCGCCACGACCCGTTTGTCACGTTTCCCAAAGGATACATTTTGCATCAAATTTTAATCGACGCCTGTCATCAAGCGGGGTTTTCCCCGAACATCTCCTCGGAAGGCGAGGATCTCGACGCCATTAAAGGGCTCGTCTCCGCCGGCATCGGCGTCACTCTGCTGCCGGAAAGCGCCTTGTCGGAGAGCCTCCTCCGCTACGCCGCCAAAGTGCCGATCGAAACTCCGCAAGTGCGGCGCAACGTCGGCATCATCATCTCCGACCATCACGAGCTCGCCCCGTCGGTGAAAGTGTTTTACCGGTTTGTGAAAAATTTTTTCTCCGAGCTGGAGCGGTATCAGCTTGGGTAGGAAGCCCGAACGAAAAGGGAAGGGGAGATGCCGCTTCCCCCTCCCGCTAAACAACATGAGAGCGTTCGTTTCACCAGCTTTTATTTTTCAATTTTTACCATTTGTTTCACTGCTTCGCAAGCCTGTACGACCTCTTCCAACGGTTTTCCTAGCCCCGCCTCAACAGCGGCGATATACGCCCCTTCCACCAAGGGGGCGTCAGCGATTCGGACCCGCTCTTTTCCACCTGCCATCTCAAGAGCCAGTTCAGCGTTTAGCAGAGCGCTTCCAAGGTCGAACAAAACAACGGTCCCTTTTTCAGAATAAACTGATTCGATTGCCTCCTGTATACGAAGGGCATTCGTTCCAATTTCGCCATTGTTGCCTCCCGCTGCGGCAATGCCCACATTTGGAGCTACTTGTTCCAACAACTTCTTCAATCCTTCGGCGATTTCTTCACTATGAGAAACTAATACAAGACTGACATGGTTCATCCATAAGCCCTCCCTATAAGGTTGGTGAAAAACCGCTGTTTTCCTTGATCAATGGGTGAACGGATGAAAATAAGGGCTGGTGCTGCCAAGGTTTTTCTACTTGAGAAACGATCCCGGGAAGCGGTTGCGCGAGTCAATCACCTGCTCCCTATGACTCAACAACCTTAGCGAAAGCAATAAACAATAAGCAGCTAGACGCCGAACCAGGATCAATATGGCCGATCGAACGTTTCCCTAAATAAGCGGCACGCCCCTTTTTCGCCTCCAATGTTTTCGTTTCTTCCATTTTTTGTTGTGCCAATTGTGCTGCCTCTCTAGCAAGCAGCTGTCCTTTTTCTTGCAAAAACATCACGACTGGCTCCCACACATCAATCATTGTCTTTTCACCGACCTGCGCCTTTCCACGCGCTTTCAGCCCAGCCAATGCTTCTCCTAATGCCGCAATCCATTCTTGCTCATTTCCTTCTTGTTTACCAGCAAGGACTTGGGACATTTTTAAAAAAGCCGTCCCATATAACGGCCCTGAAGCTCCCCCAACTTTGGCAATCAAAGTCATGGCCACATCTTTCAACAGTGTTCCGAGATCTTCATAGCGATTTGAAGAAATTTTATCCACCGCTTCTTGAAATCCCCGAGCCATATTCCATCCGTGGTCGCCGTCACCGATCGCTTGATCCAACTCAGTTAAATACTGTTTCTGTTGCTGAAAAAGTTCATTCATTTGATCAATCCATGCTTTTGCTTGCTCTACGCCTAAATTCATCTTCTGCCCTCCTTCCGCTCAGCATGTCTTAAAGGCTACTGTATCAGCCGGCGAACGAAGCAAGTCGATCAGCTCGTCATCGAGCTTCAACAGCGAGATGGAGCACCCCGCCATTTCCAATGAGGTCATATACTCCCCGACAAACGTCTCATGAATACGAATCTGCTTTTCTGCTAACCGCTCAGCAACACGTTTATGAACAATATACAGCTCCATCAAAGGGGTAGCTCCGAGTCCATTGATCATGACCGCCACTTGATCTCCTTGATCGAGTTTCATATCTTCAACAATGCGGGCAAGCAATCCGTCCGCAACATGCTCGGCTGGCTGAACGCTGACTTTCTCAATTCCCGGCTCCCCATGAATGCCGATTCCTACTTCCATCTCATTCTCACCTAACACAAACCCTGGCGTTCCAGCAGCCGGCACAATACAAGGGCTGATGGCCACCCCCATGGAACGGACTCTTTGGATGGCTTTTTTTGCTGCTGCTTCCACTTCTTCGAGCGAAGCCCCGCGTTCCGCCAATGCTCCAGCAATTTTATGGACGAACACCGTTCCCGCTATCCCACGACGTCCTGTCGTAAACGTGCTGTCTTCGACCGCCACGTCATCATTTACAATCACTTTCGCGATCCGGATTCCTTCGGCCTCAGCCAATTCAGCAGCCATTTCAAAATTCATCACGTCACCGGTATAATTTTTAATGATGAGCAATACTCCATTCCCGCCATCTACGGCTTGAATAGCGGACAAAATTTGATCTGGCGTCGGCGACGTAAACACTTCCCCACAAACAGCTGCATCAAGCATTCCCTTTCCGACGTACCCGGCGTGTGCCGGCTCATGGCCGCTTCCGCCACCACTCACAATCCCAACTTTCCCTTTCACTGGAGCATCCTTCCGGACAATCACATTCGTTCCCGGAATTCGTCTCACTTGTCGAGAATGAGCAGCCACAAATCCTTCCAACATATCATCCACTACCCGTAGCGGATCATTGATCAATTTTTTCAAGATTCCTCTCCCCTTCAATCAAGAATCATCAAAACGAACCCCAAACAGAACTAGTCGCCCGGTAAAATCGAGATGGTTCCTGATCAAGCCAGCCGCACTACCATCCGGCCGCGCAGCTCTCCACGCAAAATGCGCTTAAGCGCCTGCGGCAATTCAGCGAGCGAAATCTCTTTGGCAATCCGCTCCAAATCCGGCTTCAAATCGCCAGCGAGCCGTTCCCAAATGCGAAGCCGCAAATCCATCGGACAATAGACCGAATCGATGCCAAGCAAGCTGACGCCGCGCAAAATGAATGGGTAGACCGTTGTCGGCACGTCCGCTCCTCCCGTCAATCCGCTTACCGCCACGGCCCCGCCGTAACGGATGCGGCTTAGCACGGTCGCCAGCGTCCGGCCGCCGACCGGATCGACCGCCGCCGCCCAGCGCTGCTGATCGAGCGAGCGAATGCGCTCGGCGGTGACGTCTTCGCGCGCCAACACTTTCTTGGCGCCAAGGGCGCGCAAATAATCGTGCTCCGCCGCTTTGCCTGTGCTCGCCTCTACCGTGTAGCCGCGCTTCGCGAGCATCGACACCGCCAGACTGCCGACGCCGCCCGTCGCCCCCGTAACGAGCACCGGCCCGTGTTCCGGCGTCAGCCCGTGCTCCTCAAGCCGATGGATGGACAACGCCGCCGTGAACCCCGCCGTGCCGATCGCCATCGCTTCTTTCAACGTCAACCCTTTCGGCAATGGCACGAGCCAGTCGCCGGGCAAACGCGCATACTCGCTGTAGCCGCCAAAGTGGGTGACGCCAATTTCATAGCCGGTAGCGACCACCTCATCCCCTTCAAGGAACCGCGGATGTTGCGACGAGACGACGACTCCGGCCAAGTCAATCCCGGGCACGAACGGATACGTTTTCACAATTTTGCCGTCCGGGATCGACGCCAGCCCGTCTTTGTAGTTGACGCTTGAATAATGGACGCGGACGACGACATCCCCTTCCGGCAAATCGTCCATCGAGATCGTTTTCACCTCAGCTGTAAACTCCGTTTCCGTTTTGTTGACAACAAACGCTTGAAATGCGGACATCATTTCCTCACCCTTTCCCCATGCATTTTTCCCTCATGTCATTCGACAAACAGACGCTACATTCCTTTCTGAACCAAGAAAACCATCACTTCGGCTTGTGGGCGTAGGCGAGTGATGAATAAACCTCTCATGAACGTCCTCCCTACCCTTCCTTGATTTCTTTTGCTAAACTGGAAACAAACGCATCCTTAAAATGAAAGAGGGGGAAACAGTGGGCAATATCCCTGACCCGAACAAAATTTACACGTACGCGGACTGGAAAACATGGGAAGGTCGCTGGGAACTGATCAATGGAAAAGCCTATAATATGACCCCTGCTCCATCTTCGGAACATCAATTTGCAGTCGGAAAATTGTATTTTGCTTTGCGCCATGTTTTCCAAAACCAACATTGTTACGTCTTTATGGCGCCGTTTGATGTATTCCTTAGCAAAAAGGAAACGTATGAACCCCCTGATGACATTGTCCAACCCGATATTGTGGTGATTTGCAATAAAAAACAGATTGTCAAAAAAGGGGGTTACGGGGCGCCTGCGCTAGTTGTTGAAGTCTTGTCACCTTCAACCGCTTTAAAAGATTACAACGAAAAATTTTATACTTACCAACACTATGGCATTGCGGAATATTGGATCGTCGATACAGCTAACAAAATGCTTCATGTATACAATTTGCACAAAGGGGTCTATCAACGGCATGCCACATACGGGCAACAAGACACGCTGCATTCCGTACAATTTAAGGACTTAGCTATTCCATTAACGTATGTATTTGAATGGAGTTAAAACGGTTCTGACCATTCAGTGTTCATGATCGATCTTTCGTCAAACAGACAGAAATCGATGATCGGGCAGACGCTCCTAAAAATCTCCCCTCCCGAAACCCAAGCGCATAGGCGGAAGAACATTCTGCCCCCGCGGCAGCCGTGTCATACCGTATTTTTCTAAACAGCCGCACAAAAGCAAACAAAACGCCAGCCCGTCGACCCAAGCTGGCGTTTGTCCTTCTTCTTATTGAATGGCTGCTAACGCCTCTGTTAAGACGCGGACAAGGAGCGACAGTTCGTCATCACTGATGCAAAGTGGCGGCGACAAGGTGAGCACGTTGTTGTACCCGGCGACCGTCGTTCCGTTTTTGCCGATGATGACGCCATGGGCTTTGCATTGGCTGATTACTTGGTTGACGAGCGACACATCAAGCGGCTCTTTCGTCGCTCGGTCGACGACCAACTCAATGCCGACAAGCAGTCCTCTTCCGCGCACATCCCCGACGTACGGATGATCGGCCAGTTTCGTTTTCAGTGCCGAAAGCAGCCATTCGCCGGCTTCACGGGAACGGTCAAACAAGCGCTCCGTCTCCATGATTTCGATGTTTTTCAGCGCCACCGCACAAGCAGCCGGGTGGCCGCCAAACGTATTGACATGGCGGAAGTAATCGTATTCGTCCGTTCCTTTAAACGCCTCATAAATCTCTTTCCGCACCGCCGTGGCCGCCAGCGGCAAGTAAGCGCTCGTAATGCCTTTGGCCATCGTAATGATGTCTGGCTTAACCTCT
Organism: Geobacillus sp. B4113_201601; assembly: GCF_001587475.1. Classification (NCBI taxonomy): domain Bacteria; kingdom Bacillati; phylum Bacillota; class Bacilli; order Caryophanales; family Anoxybacillaceae; genus Geobacillus; species Geobacillus sp. B4113_201601. Next base: position 12,830 of record NZ_LQYX01000001.1, on the reverse strand, counting down.
TCATGCATGAACCCGAACGGCTTCCCGGTTCGGCCGAAACCGCAGATGACCTCATCGACAATGAGCAAGGCGCCGTGCTTTTCACATACTTCCTTGACCGCTTTCATGTATCCATCGGGCGGCATCAGCACCCCGCCGCCAGTGATGATCGGCTCCATGATCATGGCGGCAATCGTCTCACTCAGCTCCCACGTCATCACATCGTCAACTGCTTTCACGGCCCGAAGCTGGCGCGGATCGTCCGCTGTGTCAGGATCGCGGTAGCGATCAGGCGGCGGCACATGGATGAAGCCCGGGGCGAGCGGCTCGTATTTGTATTTCCGTTGCGCCTGCCCGGTCGCCGCAAGCGCTCCCATCGAGTTGCCATGATACGCCCGGTAGCGGGAGACGATTTTGTATCGGTGGGGTTCTCCGCGTTGCTGATGGTATTGGCGGGCGATTTTAAACGCCGTTTCGTTCGCCTCTGACCCGCTGTTTGAGAAGAAGATGACATACTCATCGCCCAACAGTTCGCTGAGCTTTTCGCCGAGCTGGATCGCCGGCAGGTGGCTTTGCGTGAGCGGGAAATACGCCAGCGTTTTCAGCTGCTCATACGCCGCCTCCGCCAGCTCCTCGCGCCCATACCCGACGTTGACGCACCAAAGCCCGGCCATCGCATCCAAATACTGACGGCCAGCTGCGTCCACCACCCAACAGCCTTTTGCTTGGTCCGCAATCAGCGTTGCTTGTGGGTTATACGGCTTCATCGAATGCCAAACGTATCGATCGTCTTTGTCGAGCCACAGTTGGTGGGTTGGTTCGGTTTTCATCACCGCTTGGCTCCCTTCCATTGGAAATCGTTCTATTTTACAGCCATTATCGCTCATCCCGCACCACGGTTCATTAGACAAAGTGTAAAAATAGTCGTTTCATCCGTTCCACAGTTTGACTACCATTTTCACCCTAAACCACTAGGAGACCGGCGATTACATCGTGCATACCGCTTCTCGGCATTGTTTCTTAAATAAAAAAACTTGAAACACTGTACACATTTATTCATTGAACAAAGGAAACCACTGCTTTTCACCAGCCCTCTAGAGACGAATCTCTGCTAGGACTGCGTCCATCCCTCTAGGGCTATGGCCTTTACTCGGCTCCAAGCGCGGCCCTCCGTTGCCCATGCATCTCCCCGCCGCTCATCAAGTAGTCGTACGCTTGGAGCATCAACTCGAGAGCCAACCGCTTGTCCGCTTCCATGAAATCAGTCCCAAGGAATCTTTCTAGCTTTTCCATGCGGTGGTACAACGTCTGCCGGACAATAAACAGCCGCCTCGCCGTTTCTTGTTTTGAGCCGTTGCACTGCAAATACACCTTAAGCGTTTCAAGCAGCTTTCCATTATGTTTCCGGTCATACTCGATAATCGGGCCTAAATAGCTGCCTACCATTTCACGAAGATCGCTATATTTATCAAGCACCGTGATCATCCGATACAAATCAAGGTCATTATAAAATAGGCTGGTCGATTTCCCCTTCATCCGGCTCCGAATGGTCAGCGCCTCGAGCGCGGCCGCATAACTTTTCTTCATCGCCGAAAGGGACTTGACAAACGTCCCAACGCCGACGAGCAAATGAGGAAGTCTCGTTGGGACAAACTCTGACTCCATAAGACACCTGATACTTTCCGCGATCCGGCTTTTCCACGTCGCCTCATCCCGTTGATTGATTGCGATAAACGCCAAGTGCCGTCCCATGTCGGATGAAAGCAGAAAAAAACCACGCTGCTCAAACACCGACCGACACAACAGCTTAAAGTATGTCGAATCGAAATTTCCTTTTTGGCCGGCCCCTTCTGCTTTGCACACCCACACAACTCCCCCGTTGATTTGGTAATATGGAAAATAATGAGACAAATAAGACGAAACCTCTTCTTCCGTATACTTCCCTTCCATCCATCCCTTCACCCATTCGTTTTCTTCCGTCCGCCGCTTTTCCTCAATGTAAAGATTCCGCAACAAGTGCTGTGCCAAGGCAGTAGCTGTTCGATCCAAAATCAGCACATCAAACTCATTGATGTCCCGATCGGTGGGGAGAAGGGCCAGTTCCGCATATTCCGTGCCAAACAAAGAAATCGGTTTCGAAACGGCGCCCGGCGGCAGGCTGGCTTCGGATGGAACACCGCTTTCGTTCCCCCGCTTCGGCCGTCCAGGGACATACTCAGCTTCCCCACCGTTCATTTTGAACATGACATCATGGCCTAGGCAGCGATGGAGAACTTTCAAAATGTCGCGATGATGGTGGATGGCCAGCAACTTTTTATTCAGCTCTTGGGAATAGGACTCAAGCTGGGAAATCATCTTATACTGCTGGTTAATTAAATAGGTATGAATATCATGGGTGATCTCAACGAACGGGACTTCCTCAAGAAAAAGAATAAGTGGGAAATGGTGCTGATCAGCCAACTCGATCGCCTCTTCCGGAATGGACGAAGCGTATGTTCCCAGTTCAATGCACAGCCCGGAGGCGTCACACTCAATCAATTGCTGAAGCAGCGACAAAAAGAGCGAATCGTCCTCCCGCCATCCAATTCCGGTAGACAAAATCAACTCCTTGCCGCGCAACAAGTTGCTGATTTTCGTCACCTCGACGACATGCACCCATTTGACCGTCCTGGACAATCCTTCCTTCCCTGCGACAACCATTGTATTTTCAAAATGTTTTCGCTGCAAAATATCAGCGACTGTAAAGGGAAAGTTGCCCCCCATCCTCTCCTCCCCTTTCTTTTAGCCTAATTTTTCATAAAAACATTCGAAATTTTATAGCCAAAATCCTTCTATCATGGGAGGCGTCTATTGACAAATTGTCCAATGATGCTCCATTTTTTGTTGGCACTTTGTCTAATGTACAAGACAGGATTTCCACTTACACTAAAAGCAATATTATGGTTTGACTATTTTGTAAATTCAAACTTCCTTGAGGGGGGAGTTCGGATGAATCATTCGAGCTTGCAAAAAGGATTGAAAGAACGTCATATGGCCATGATCGCCATCGCCGGGGTCATCGGCGCCGGTCTGTTTGTTGGAAGCGGAGCTGTCATCCACTCGACAGGACCAGGAGCCATTGTCTCTTACGCTCTAGCAGGTGCGCTCGTTGTGCTTGTTATGCGGATGCTCGGGGAAATGGCGGCAGCCCGCCCAACGAGCGGATCGTTCGCCGCTTACGCCCATGAAGCGATCGGCCCGTGGGCAGGATTCACGGTTGGGTGGCTGTACTGGTTCTTTTGGGTGATTGTCATTGCGATTGAAGCGAATGCGGGAGCGGCGATCATCCAATATTGGTTTCCTTCTATTCCGTTATGGCTCCTTAGCCTTGTTCTCACCATTTTGATGACGCTTACAAACATTTGGTCCGTGAAATCTTACGGGGAGTTTGAATATTGGTTCGCCTTCATCAAAGTAGCAAGTATCGTGCTTTTTCTCATTCTTGGCTTAGCGTTCATCTTCGGCCTTGCCCCGGGCAGCGATCCGGTCGGCTTGACAAATTTGACCGGCCACGGCGGGTTTATGCCGCATGGCATCGGTTCGATCCTTGTCGGAATCGTCATCGTCATTTTCTCGTTCTTCGGGACAGAAATCGTCACGATCGCCGCCGGCGAATCGGCCGAGCCGCAAGAAGCGGTGTCGAAGGCGACGAAATCGGTCACATGGCGGATTTTAGTGTTTTTCATCGGCTCTATCGCCGTTGTCGTCACATTGCTGCCGTGGAACTCGGCAAGTGTCTTGAAAAGCCCATTTGTTGCTGTATTGGAACACGTCGGCGTCCCTGCGGCCGCCCAAATCATGAACTTTATCGTATTGACCGCGGTATTGTCTTGCCTCAACTCCGGGCTGTACACAACGTCACGCATGTTGTACTCGTTGGCGGAAAAAGGCGAGGCGCCGAAATCGTTTTTGCGGCTGAACAAAAACGGCGTCCCAGTTCGAGCTGTTATCGCCAGCACGCTGTTTGGCTACATCGCCGTCATCATGAACTACGTTTCGCCTGATAAAGTGTTTCTCTTTCTCGTCAACTCTTCCGGGGCGATCGCGCTGCTCGTCTATTTAGCTATTGCTGTCTCGCAGCTCCGCCTGCGAAAAAAACTCGAACGTGAAACCAATGCTGCCTTAAAAATTAAAATGTGGCTGTTTCCATACTTGACTTATTTTACAATTCTTGTTTTGCTCGTCATCCTCGTTTCTATGCTATTCATTGAATCCATGGCTTCTCAGCTGTTGTTAACATTGCTCATTACCGTTGTCGTGATCGTTTGCTACTTCGTGTTTGCCCGGCGTCATCTTCAGCCAAACTACCAACCGCCAGCATCAACAGTCATAAAAGAGTAACGTTCATTATGGATGGATGAGCCTAGCGCCCATCACAAAGGGCGCTATTCCTTTTGAACAGCCCGTCTTCTCTGCTCACCCCCAACCACGTCCACACAGACATACAAACTTGACAACTTTTCAAACTTCCTCTCGCATTGGTATACATCGATTCCATTGCTATATATACTGATATTGAGAACAATTTCACAAACTAGGAGGCCGAAACTATGATCATTCATGAACTGATAGGGATAGAACATTTGTTTACCGAGCAAGTTCAAAAAGGCTATTACATTATTCGCGAAACGTACCAAAACGTACTCGTTGAACCAAAAGACGGCGACACCGTCCGGCAAGTGGACGCCGGCACGGAAGAAGTCGTCACCATCGTATTTGATCCCGGCGACGAATACTCCCTCATTCTCCTTGACACCTACACTTTCGCCGACGGCATCCCGTCTCTGGACGAGCTCAAAGAAACGATTGCCGCGGAATACGACGTCTTTGTCAATGACCGTTGGGCTGCGGCGTCGTTGTAAAAAACGCCCGAAACGATGGACAGCGGAGACAGCGTCTTTCATTCACGTAGTCAAGGAACCAGCCCGTTCGCCTAGCGAGCGGGCTGATTGTTCCGTTCGATCCGAAACACTTGAAAACCGATATCCAACTCCGTCTTCCCCGTTTCATAAACGATTTTCTCCCCCGCACGGCGAATGCGCTCACGACCGATGTCGCAAATCGTCCGAAACCCAGCCCGATATGCCGCTGACGTTTCCGCCAGCCGTTCAGGAAGCTGCACCATAATAAACGACCGCCGGCCGCCGTCTTCGGCGTTTTGCTGCATGACCGCATGGGCCGTTGTCGCCGAGCCGGAAAAAAAGTCGAGGATGACATCATCGTTCTTCGTCGTCAGTGCGATCATACGCTGAATCAGCTTGACGGGCTTCGGGTAATCCATCACCGCCACCCCGTTAAACAGCTCCTTCAGCTCCTTTTTCGCCTCCTGCGAGTGGGACACCTCATCATGCGTCCAGATCGTGAGCGGTGTCATCGTCGGTTTCACCTCGCGCAAAAACCGCTTTAAGCGCGGCACCCCGTTGCCGTCTTTACCAAACCAAATGCGGTTGTCCGCCGCCAACTCGGCAAAGCGCTCTTTCGTCACCCGCCAACAATACCCGTGGGGCGGCGAAACAATCCGGCCGCTTGGGGTCACGATGTCATAAATTTTTTCCGGAATCAGCGGGCCGACCGATAAATCACCGGACGTCCACGGACCGCGCGGGTCATTGTCCGGGTTGGCATACCGCCCGTCCGCTTCCGGATGGCGCGGCAAGCCGTACCAAGCGAGGCGGTCGATATCTTTCGCGTAACATAAAATGAAATCATGATTGCGCGAGGCGAATTTGTTCATATTCACCGGCGAAAACGCCCGCTGCCAAATGAACGTCGCAACGAAATTCCGCTCACCGAAAATTTCATCGCACACCTTTTTCAAATTCGCCTGCTCCGTATCATCAATAGAGATAAAAATCGCCCCTGTTTCAGCCAACAACGCCTTCGCCGCCCAAAGGCGAGGATACATCATGTTGAGCCAGCCGGCATGGGCACGCGCCTCTTCCCGTCCTAAACCTGAAGCGGCACGTTTTCGCTTGCGCCAATTGTCTTTGTACATCAACGCTTTTCCTGTATTATACGGCGGATCAATGTAAATCATCTGCACTTTTCCTTCATGCGAGGGGCGCAAAAGCTTTAACGCTTCCAAATTATCCCCTTCAATGTACCAATTGCTTGTCGTCTCCCACCTCTTGCTTTTTTCCCGGTCCAGCTGCAGCACTCCCGCAGCGGGCGCCTCCGCCAACCGCTTCGCCTCCGCTTTTCCTGGCCACGTGAACTCATACACTTCGTCCTCCGCCTGGCAGCCAAGCGCCTTTTTCAGCCGCTCCCAGTCGATCGCTTCGCCCGTCACCGCCTCCGGAAAAAGCTCTTTAACCAACTCAAGCCGCGCCCTCGCTGCTTTTTTCGCTCTCCTGCTGCCGTTTGCCATCGCACGCCCCCTCCCCCATGTCCGCGAAAAAGTGCTCGTGTTTCCATTATTTCGCCATGGCAAACGGTTTTCCTGCCTCCATTTCTAGCCGAAAAACAACCCCGCCTCCTGCGAACGGAAGCGGGGGTAGAATCCTCTAAACGAGGCCTTCCTCTTTCAAGCTATATTATTCCTTTATGATTTTTATGGCAACGGAGATGTTTCAATCCTCTAAACGAGGCCTTCCCCTTTCAAGAGCACCTTCATTTTACCATTGATTTTCCAAGGTGGCAAGAGGCCATTTTGCACACCCCTTCCACCCCTTTGAAAAATAAAATGTGGTTATGTCAACTTGTATGATTGACCAAAAACGTCAACTGTCCAACGACAAAAACGCAAAAATCTCCTTCACGGAAAAACGCACCTTGGGAAACATGGTCGATGCAGCCATCCCGTTGGCGACATCGTACACGTCTTCTAGCTGAAGCGACCTGCTCCCTTAAATCACCGGCATCGTAGTAAAACAGGCCATTTTATGAAGGAAGGCGGGCTGTTGCGGCCCGCCTGTTCTCATTTCAACCCTTCTTCCACCTGCTTGACCATCTCGGATACGGACGTCAATCCGCCTCCTGACAGATACCAATAGTTCGGATCCAAATACACGATCTGTCCGTTTTGATATGCCTTCGTCTTTTTCACAAGCGCGTTCTCAATGGTTTGCTTGGCTGTCGGCTTTCCTTCAACAACGGCATCGCGGTCAATGACAAACAAGTAATCTGGATTTTTTTCGGCAATGTATTCAAACGACACACTTTGTCCGTGCGGATTCGTTACTTTCAAATTCGGATCCGCGGCCGGGACGCCGAGCACATCATGAATGAGACCAAACCGTGATCCCGTTCCATACGCGCTTACTTTTCCTCCTGTCGTTAGAATAATCAACGCTTTCTTATCTCCCGCTTTCGCCTTCACTTCTTCGACTTGTTTCTCGATGTTTGCTAATTCCTCATCCACTTTTTTTTCTTTGCCGAATATTTGTCCGATTAGCTTCATATTGTTTGTGAACGAATCCCAATAATGCTGAGTGTCAATGCCCATGTACACGGTAGGACCTATTTCTTTGAACTTGTCATACAAATTGGCCTGCCGCCCGGAAATAAAAATAACATCAGGCTTTATTTCGCTTAACTTCTCAAAATCTGGCTCCATCAAACTTCCCACGTTTTGATACTCATTGCTTTTGTATTTTTCCAAGTATTTCGGAACGTTCATCTGCGGCAAGGCGGTCACTTTGACACCGAGCTTATCTAATGTGTCCAACACCCCGAAATCAAAGACAACCACTTTTTCAGGATTTTTCTTCACTTTCGCTTCTCCAAGCTGGTGCTTGATCGTCATTTCTTCTGCCTGTTCCGTTTTCTTTTCGTTATTCTTTCCGCTCGTGCCGCTACTTTCGCTCTTTGTTTGGCCGTTTCCGCATGCGGCCAACATGACGACAAGCAAGGCTACAACTAGCATCAGCCAACGCTGCTTCATTGGCTCTTACCCCCTTCAACAATGTTCTGTATATGTTGACGGCTTTCTTTTCCCACGGCAAGGGGCGCCCTTTCTTGCCAATGTTCCAAGGAAAGCCGGATCAACCTGTTGTACGTTACTGGAATAGGAGTGTATCCATGCGCTTCGCCAGTCTCCCGCATGGTGTTTCCAATCAAAACCCCTTGAAATGTCATCATTTTTTGTGATTTCCAGCGATCGAGCGATCGGTTGGTTTTCACCAGTCTCTTAAAACTACAGACAGATGCGGCTATTCCCGGCAGGCCCATTTGCGCCGCCGTAATCGCCAACCTTAAAAATACACACAGATGCGTCTATTCTCTATCGTTTGCACGCGCACATCCAAATCGTAAATACGGTGAAGAACCTCATTGCGCATGATCGATGAGACATCTCCTTCGCAGATGACCGTGCCATCTTTTAAAGCGACCATATGATCGGAATAACAGGAAGCAAAATTGATATCGTGCATCACAACGACAATCGTTTTGTTGAGCTCATCGACCAGCTGGCGCAACACTTTCATCATTTGCACCGCATGTTTCATATCCAAATTGTTCAACGGTTCGTCCAAAAAAATGTAATCTGTATCTTGTGCCAACACCATGGCGATATAGGCCCGCTGACGCTGTCCGCCGCTCAGCTCATCAATATACCGGTTTTGCAACTCTTCCAATTCCATATAGCGAATCGCTTCGCGCACATAGTTCCGATCTTCGCGCGTCAAACGGCCGCGCGAGTATGGAAAGCGGCCGAACGACACCAATTCGTTGACCGTCAGCCGGGCAGCGATATGATTGGACTGCTTTAAAATGGAAATTTTTTTCGCTAACTCTTCTGTTCGATAGCAACTGATTTCTTTTCCCTCAACCCAGATTTCTCCGTCATCTTTTGAAATCAAGCGGCTCATCATGGCAAGGAGCGTGCTTTTCCCCGCTCCGTTCGGTCCGATGAGCGACGTTAATTGCCGAGGCGGAACGGTTAAAGATACGCGATCGACGACCGTCTTTCCACCGTACCGCTTTGTCACTTGTTTCACCTCTACCATGCCTTTCGCTCCTTTATCAAGAGGTACAGAAAATACGCGCCCCCGACTATATTGACGATGACAGACAATGGCGTCGAAAACACAAACACTCTCTCGACGATCAGCTGACCACCAATCAGGGCAGCGATGCCAAACAGCCCCGCTCCCGCCAGCAAATACCGATGCTCATACGTTTGAAAAAACGCATACGCAAGATTGGCGACGATCAGTCCGAAAAACATGATGGGCCCGACAAGCGCTGTTGAAATTGAGACAAGCAGAGCCACCACCATCAACAATCGCTTGACGATCCGTTCATAGTCCACCCCCAAATTGATGGCGTGGTCTTTGCCTAGCGATAACACATCCAGCTCATGAAGGTGGCGATATGTATAGGCCGTGGCAGCGGCAATGCACCATCCAGCCGGCCAAAGCAAATCGGTTTTCATATTGTTGATGCTCGCAAACATTCGGTCTTGAATGATGGAAAACTCATTCGGATCAATCAAATATTGCAAAAACGACGTCACACTCTGCATAAACGTACCGAGAATCATCCCGACAAGCAAGATGAAATAGAGGTTTTGCCCCTCTCGACGAAATAAGAAAGAATACAACAAGACCGAAAACCCCATCATTGTGCCGGCTGAAAAAAGAAAGTGAGACGTGTCGCTCATCATCGTTAACGTCGTCGAACCGAAAAAAAACACAACAACGGTTTGCACCAGCATGTAAACCGCGTCCAAGCCGATGATGCTCGGCGTTAAGATTCGGTTGTGCGTCATCGTTTGAAATAAAACGGTCGACACTGCCCCTGCCCAACCGACAAACACCATCGCCATGATTTTTTCACCGCGCGAACGCAACACATATTCAAGATCGCCGCGCAAATGCGTAAACAAAAACAAAACGGCTAGTACAAGAACCAAAACGACAAGCACCGCTACTTTCATCCGCTTAGACATACCGCTTTGTTCTCCTTGCCAGCAAATATAGAAAAATGCCGCTCCCTATCACCCCGACCGTCAACCCAATCGGAATTTCATACGGATAGATGACCACGCGCCCCAATACATCACAAAGCAACACAAACAGCGCGCCAAACACCGCTGTCAGCGGCAACACTTTGCGCAAATGATCACCGTAATACATCGTTACAAGATTCGGAACGACCAAGCCCAAAAACGGCAGCGTCCCCACCGTCAGCACTTCAATCGCTGAAACGACCGCGACAATGAGCAGCCCCGCATACACAACCGATCGATAGCGAAGCCCTAAATTCGTTGCCATCTCCTCTCCCATTCCCGCGATCGTAAAACGATTGGCGTATGCATAGGCAAGACCCATCAGCGGGACGCTTACATACAACGTCTCGTAGCGCCCCTCCATCATCACGGAAAAGTCGCCGTGCAGCCAAGCGGAAAGCGATTGAATCAAATCGTACCTATAGGCCAAAAACATCGTCACTGAACCGATGATGTTGCCGAACATCAAACCGACAAGCGGTATGAACACGGAATCTTTATATTTGATGCGATCTAACATCGTCATGAACAGCAGCGTTCCGACAAACGCAAACACAACAGCTATAGCGGCTTTGACCAGCGGAGCCGCCGAAGCGAACAAAATCATGGACACCAGCAAGCCGAGCCGCGCCCAATCCATCGTTCCCGCGGTTGTCGGCGACACGAATTTGTTTTGGCTCAACTGCTGCATAATCAAGCCGCAAATGCTGACGCTTGACCCGGCAAGAAGAATGCTGATCAGCCGAGGCAAGCGGCTAATCAAGAAAATTTCCCAAGCCGCCTGGTCACCGGAAAGCAGCGCGCTGGGCGATAAATCATGAACGCCGACAAACAGCGAACCCATGGATAGGACAACAAGCAACAATATCCACTTTTTCATTTTTCCTCATCTCGTTTTCCATTCTGCCCCATACCCCCAACGGGACGGGATGAACCATTTTCCCAAAACAATCAGGATATAGTGATCGTCTTTATTAATAGAGAGTTTGTTTCCAAGCAGGCGGCGCTGCTATGACAATCGGCCTCTCCCGTCAACTCTGTATGCTTTTCAAATCAACTCCCTCCTGCTTACGTCTATCGCCGCCTTCTGCCAATTTTCTTGGCAATTTCTCAAAGAGAAAGATTATCATTTTCACATTTCATATTTTAATTGATAAAAATTATCATTGTCAATGTTTTTCATCACTTTTTCATCAATTTCTTGTCCTTTTTTCATCGACCAACAAAAACGAGATCCCTTTCCCCTTTTCTCCCTCGCACAAAAAAAGCGCCCTGCCTAACCGGCAGCGCACTTTCATCAACGTCTTATCCTTTGACAAACACCGTCTTGATCGCCGTGAAAAACTCAATGGCCGCCCGCCCTTGTTCCCGCGAATGGGAGCTCGACTGCTTCATGCCGCCAAACGGCGCTTGCAGTTCAACTCCTGCACTTTCTTCATTGATGCGAACGAGCCCGGCTTCAATATCTTGGATAAACGTCAACATTTTTCCGATGTTTTGAGTGAAAATTGAGGCGCTCAATCCAAACGGCGTGTCATTGGCTAACGCCAATGCTTCCTCAAACGTCTCCACTTTGATTAAGGCGAGCACCGGCCCAAAAATTTCCTCACGGGCGATCGTCATGTTCGGGGATACGTTCTCAAACACCGTCGGCTCCACATAAAAACCGGTACCGAACTCCCCGTCGTCCAAGCGGCGGCCGCCACAAAGCAATGTCGCCCCTTCTTCGATTCCTTTTTCGATATAAGAAAGCACCGTCTCCAACTGCTTCTGGCTGGCGCACGGCCCCATCCAAACGCCGTCCGCGAGTCCATTGCCGATGGTCAGTTCCTTGATCCTTGCCAACAACCGCCGTTTAAACGGTTCGTATATAGCGCTTTGCACAAAAACGCGGCTTGTCGCTGTACATTTTTGCCCCGTCGAACGCAGCCCGCCGCTAATCGTCGCTTCGACTGCGCGGTCAAGGTCAGCGTCCTCAAGCACAATGATCGGGTTTTTTCCGCCCATTTCCAGCTGATACTTTGCCCCTCTGGCCACCGCTTTTTGGGCGATCATTTTGCCGACGTCATTGGAACCGGTGAAGGTGATCGCGTGAATATACGGATGTTCGGCCATGGCGTTGCCGATCACCGACCCTTTCCCCATCACCAAGTTGACGACCCCGGCCGGCAATCCCGCTTCGTCCAAGCACTCCACGATTTTGGCCGCCGTGACCGCCGTTTCCTGGGCCGGCTTAAACACCACTGTATTTCCATAGATGATAGCGGGAGCAATTTTCCAAATCGGAATGGCGACCGGAAAGTTCCACGGCGTGATCACGCCGACCACTCCAAGCGGCACGCGGGTTGTCAACATGAGCGCCTCGCTGTCCGTAGAAGGAATGACCTCGCCGATGGACCGCATTCCTTCTCCAGCGTAGTAGCGCAAAATATTTACTCCTCGCTGCACCTCCCCTTTCGCTTCGGGGAGTGTTTTCCCCATCTCCCTTGTCACCGTTTCCGCAATCTCATCAAGCCGTTGCTCAAGAACGTCAGCTGCGCGGAACAAATACTCCCCGCGTTTTGGGCCGGACAATTTCCGCCATACCGGTTGCGCTCGTCCCGCCGCTTCGACCGCGGCGTTCAAGTCCTCGATGCCGGATTGCTGCACATAGCCAACAATATCGTAGGTATTGGCTGGGCTAATGCTCGGTTCGGTTTGGCTTGTGGATGAAGGGGTCCATTGGCCGTTAATGTAATTCAAATACGTTTGTCTTGCCGTTCCTGCCGTCATGATCCATTCTCCTTTCCGTGAAAATCCCCACCACTGGGTGAGTGCTGTATACGCTCCTGATCCGTGCGGGTATACTGAAAATGGCCAA